>CALCGM010000001.1 GCA_937900985.1 uncultured Planctomycetaceae bacterium
CAGGATGGCGAAGCGAACGCTCGGCTCATCGGCCTGGGCTCACCCCGAGCGACCCACCACAGCGAGCCCCCCGCTTCGTTGACGCCCAAACTCCACCCGTGCGACACTCCACGATGTGACTCGCACACTCCCGTACCAGACGATCCATGAGCCACGACCAAAACCACGCGACACCGCCCGGCGACTCATCGGCAGCGGCGTTCTGGCAACGGGCGACTCGGCGGCTTGCGCGGCAGATCAATTTTGGCTGGTGGCTTTCCAGCTGGCTCCCGCTGGCAGCCATGATCGGGCTGACTGGCATGGTGGTGATGCTCTACGCCCGCTGGCGGTCGGCTGAGGCCGCCCCGTGGGTGTGGAGCGGCATTGCTGTGGCGTTTGCGGCAGCGGGTGTGGCCGCCTGGTGGTGGAGCCGACGCCATTTCGAGACGCCGGCCACCGCGCAGGTGCGGCTTGAAGCGTCGCTCGGCCTGCACGCCCGGCTGACCGCTGCCACCGCTGGCGTGGGGCCGTGGCCTCAGCGGCTGCCACCGACGGACGCCCGGTGGCCCATCCGCTGGCAGTGGCAGCGGCCGGCTGGTGCAGTCGCGTTTCTTGCGGTGATGCTTGCCGCGTCGGCCTGGGTGCCGATCGCTGGGGCCGGGTCGTCTCGGCGGCACTCGATCGAGAAGCCAACGGATGCCCGGATGGTGGAGCAGTGGATCGAGGAGCTGGAGACCGCGGAGCTGATCGACGAGCGGTCAGCCGATGAGATCGACCACCGGATCAAAGAGCTGACCGAGCGGCCGGCTGAGGAGTGGTACGAGCATGCGAGCCTGGAGGCGGCCGGCACGCTCAAGGAGCAGACCGCCTCCGCCATGCAACAGCTTGCCGAAAACGTGGCTGCGGCGGAGCGTGCGGCCGCGGCACTCGCGGCGATGCAGGCGTCGCTGCCAGAGCCGCTCCGTGAGTCGCTCGCTGAGGAGCTTGCTACGGCGATCCAAGGGCTCGAACTTGGTGAACTGCGGCCCGCTGGCGACCTCGCTAGACTGCTCGGAGCGCTCCGCCCGGCAGATCTCAGCGAGCTCTCTCCCGAGCAGCTGGCCGAGCTTGCCAAGCGGCTGGCTGCCAATCGCGATGCGCTCCGCGAGGCCCTGAGCAAGTGCCAGGGGTTCAGCCTGTCGGAGTGCCAAGGGCTGTGCGAGGACGGCTTCATGCCCTGTGGCGAATGCGAGGGCTGCAAGGCCGGCGGGGCCTGCCAGAAACCCGGGCGTGGCGGCCTCAGCCGTGGCCGCGGCGACGCGGAGCTTTCGTTTGGTGAGGAGAACGATCTCGGCACACGCCGCGTTGAGAGGATCCAGCAGGAAATCGACGCCGAGCGGGCCGCTCCCGATGCGGTGCTGGCCGTCGTGGATGGTGAACATGAGGTCGACGAGGCGGCCTACACAGGGCCGACCGCCGGCGGTGGCATCGCAGCTGAGGGCGACGGCGGCGTGGCTGTTGAGATCGACGCATTGCTCCCCGCGGAGCAGGCGGCGGTGAAGCGATTCTTTGAGTAGAAGGGCCACGCATGACAACCGACACCGCCCCGATGCTGGCAACGGCTGAGCCACTCACGGAAGCGGAGGCGGAGGCCGCAGCCGCAAGCGTGCAACGGCTCGCTGCCGCGCTCAACACCGTGCTGTTTGGGCAGGAGCAACTGATCGAGATGGTGATCGTCGGCCTGCTGGCCCGCGGGCACATCCTGCTGGAGGGGCTGCCGGGCCTCGGCAAGACGGAGCTGGTGAAGGGGCTCTCCAAGGCGCTGCAGCTTGAGAGCAAGCGGGTGCAGTTCACGCCCGACCTGCTGCCCGGCGACATCACCGGCAATCCGTTGCTCGAGGAGGTTGAGGGCAGCCGGCGGTTTGTGTTTCAGCAGGGGCCGGTCTTCGCCAACATCGTGCTCGCCGACGAGATCAACCGGGCAAGCCCCAAGACCCAGTCGGCGCTGCTTGAGGCGATGCAGGAGCGGCGGGTGACGGTGATGGGCCAGACGCACCCGCTGCCGACGCCCTTCTTCGTGCTCGCCACCCAAAACCCGATCGAGCTCGAGGGCACCTATCCCCTGCCGGAGGCCCAGCTCGACCGCTTCCTCTTCAAGCTCGACGTGCCGAGCAACGACGTCGCCACGCTTGAGCGGATCGTGCTGCAGCGGGAGATCGGCGTGGAGCCGCAGGTGCCGCAGGTGATGACCGCCGAGGAGCTCGCCGCAGTGCTCGGCCAGGTCCGCCGCGTCTACATGCCCCCCACCGTGGCCAACTACATCGCTCGCCTCGTGCAGGCGACGCACCCGGGCGAGCCACACGCGGAGGGCGTGAAGTTTGCGGCCAGCCCGCGGGCGGCGCTCGCCCTGGCTGCCGCAGCCAAGGCCAAGGCCCTCTGCGGCAGGCGGATGAATGCCAGCTACGAAGACGTCCGCGCGGTCGCCGCGGCCGTGCTCCGGCACCGGCTCGTGCTCGACTACTCCGCAAAGCTCGAAGGGCTGACCACCGACGGAGTCGTGCACCGGCTGCTGGAGAGGGTGCCCGCCCACGACAAGCCGCTGCCAACGAGCCTCGCGGCTGCGAAGGTGTGAGCCATGCCGCTCTCTGGATACACGCAGAAGCTGTTGTTTGCCTGCTGGCTCGTTGCGGTGTGCCCGCTGGGTGCGCTCGCGGGCGAATCGATGGTTCTGGCCACGATTCCCGAGAGCGGCGTCACCGTCAGTATCACCGGCTGGGCAGGAATCTCGCCAAACAACACATCCGGACGTGATGCCGGCTTTCTGCCGCTCGTCCTCACCATCACCAACGGCTCGCCCACAGATCGCCTCTGGACGGTGCAGCCGGCCCGCGGCTTTGGCTTCGGGAATGGGGTCGTGCCCACCACGCGGCTGGCCGTGCCCGCGGGTGGCGAAGGCAGCACGACGCTCTATGTCGATCCAGGCCCCAGCGACACCTCGGGCGGCGTGTGGCTGAGCGTGCGAGGCTTCGGCCTTGCCGGCGGCGAACAGCAGTTCAGGGTGGAGCCGTTCAGGCCGGCCATCCTGTCTGCCAGTTCCGGTTCAGGAGCCTCGCCGCAGCCGATCTTCCCCTCCGCGATCTCTCGCGTCGCCTTCGCCAAACGAGGGCAAACGCTTGAAAACTATATGAACTTCATTTCTGGGGGGCTCGACCTGGCTGCCGCGCCAGACGACTGGCGGGGCTGGTCGATCTTCAGCTGCCTTCTGTTTGAGGAGTCGGAGTGGATCGGGATGTCCGCCGGCCAGCGGAAGGCGCTGCTGGAGTGGGTCGGCCTGGGAGGCCGGGCAGGGCTGCTGGTCACCGACGCCGCGGCCGAGCGTCTCGACAGAATCGGCCTGCCGAGTGCCGATCCCGACGGCCGGCGACGTGTTGGTACGGGCGAGATCGTGCCGATGCCATGGGATGGTGTGGAGCTCGATTCGGCGGTGCTGGATCGCTTTCTCAATCGGCAGACAGTGCATCCAAAGACCGACCAGCTCGCCGGCTACAGCTTCCGCAACGCATCAAACGGCGGTGAGTTGACGTGGGCCGGCGGCTTCGGGCAGCTCTTCAACGTGTTCGGCTCGCGGCAGCTGCCGGTCGTGGCCATCCTGGCCTTCCTGGCCATCTTTGGCATCGTTGCCGGGCCGCTCAACCTGCTGCTGTTTGCCGGCCCGGGCCGCAGAGCGCGGATGTTTTGGACCACCCCGCTGATCTCGCTCTCAGCAACCGTCGTGCTGCTGGGGCTGATCTTCTTCAGAGACGGTGTCGGCGGTGCCGGGGCCCGCCGTGTGCTCTGCCTGCTGATGCCCGAGCAGAACGCCATGGCGGTGATCCAGGAGCAGTTCAGCCGCACCGGTGTGCTGCTGGGCAGTTCGTTCCCGATCGGTGAGCCGTCGTGGATGCGGCCGCTGCACGACATTCCGCGAGGCGACGGCCTGCTCGAGGTTGATGGGCTGCAGCGTCAGGGCGACTGGTTTTCCAGCCGAGCCGATCAGGGCTATCTGCTCGAGACCGTGCGGCCATCGCGGGCCAGCGTTGAGTTTGTCGACGATGGCGACGGCCCGCCAGCGGTGATCTCAAGCATTGAGGTGCCGCTCGACCGGCTGTTTGTGATCGACAACGACGGCGGGGTGTGGACGACAACGGATGTCGGCACGGGCGAGCGAAAGATCCTCGAGCAGAGCGACAAACAAGCCTACGCCGAATGGTTCCGCAGGCTGACCGCCGACGCTGGCCCCGCTCGCGCCGCCGCCCTTGAGGCCGTGCGAGATCGCCGCGGCCATGCCTACGCCGAGGCAGGCAATGCAGCGGCAGTTGCCGTGGCAACGCTCGGCTCG
>CALCGM010000002.1 GCA_937900985.1 uncultured Planctomycetaceae bacterium
CCTTGGTGTTGCCGAAGCAGGAGAGATCGCCCCAGCCCATGTCGTCGATAAACACCATCACAATGTTGGGGGGCCGCTTGCTCTCCACGCGGTCTGGCGGAGAGCCGGGCATCACGGGCAGCGGCTCGGCAGCGAGCACCGCGGCAAGCGTTGCCACCACCTCGGGCTGCTCGCTGGCGATGTTGCTCCGTTCGTGAGGATCTTCCTGGTAGTCGTAGAGTTCATACTCAAACGCTTCCTGGCCGTTTTTTGGCCGCCACTCCACCAGCCGGTATCGCGGCGTGCGAACAGCTGTGCCCAACCGTCCACTGCGGGGGAAGCAGTGCAGGGCGTGGCCGCGGTCGAGCCGCGTCTCGGAATCGGCGAGCACCGGCACCAGGCTCTCCCCATCGATCGGCTGTGGGCCATCGGGTCGCGGCAGGCCCGCCAGTTCGGCCAGCGTGGGATAGACATCAACCGATTCCACCGGCTGCGGACTGCTGCTGCCGGGCTTCGTCACGCCCGGAGCCGACACGATCAGCGGAATCCGCGTGGCCTGCTCGTAGTTGGTGTGTTTCGTCCAGAAGCCGTGGTCACCAAGGTGGAAGCCGTGATCGCCCCAAAGCAGCACCACCGTGTTGTCAAACAGCTCAAGACGCTCGAGCTCATCAATCACCCGGCCGATCTGGGCGTCGACATAGCTCGCACTCGCGTAGTAGCCATGCACGAGCTGTCGCGCGAGCGGCGGATCGACCTCACCGCTCTCGGGCACCGGTGTGTAGGCCGAAATCTCACCGCCTCGCTTGAGCGCGTAGTCGGGAGCCCCGCTGGGCGGCTCGGTGACCGCTGGCCGCGGCAGGGCCTCCGGGTCGTGCATGTCCCAATACTTCTGGGGCACGCTGAAGGGCATGTGCGGCCGCACAAAACCGGCGGCGATAAAAAACGGTGTCCCCTCAGCCTCTCGTCGCGTGGCCGCGGCCTGCAGGCGACGGATCGTCTCGCTCGCCACACGGCTGTCGGCATACGCCTCGTCTTCCACCTCGGGCGACTCAAAAGCCGCGCCTCGCGGGAGCGAACGAATCTCGCCGAGATGCTCGTTGGCAAACAGCGCCTCTTCGCGGGTGAGGCCGTCGCCGGGGGTGCTCGCGGGATCGCGATACTCGATCACCAGATCTTTGAAGTGCGGCACGTCAAACGACGCGGGATCGCCCTCATTCCCATGGCCCACATGAAACACCTTGCCGAGCGATTCGGTGCGGTAGCCATGCGTGGAGAAAAACTGCGGAAGCGTGACCGCGTCGGGCAGCCGTCGCCGCAGGCTGTTGCCAAGGTCGTAGAGCCCGGTAGAGGTCGATCGTGAACCGAGCAGCAGCGTGTAGCGGGAGGCGGCGCAGACCGCCTGGTTGCAGTAGGCCAGTTCAAACCGCATCCCGCGAGCAGCGAGCCGGTCGATGTTGGGCGTCTTGGCAGCCGCATCGCCGTAGCAGCCGAGCGCCGGCTTGAGATCGTCCACCAGCAGCAGCAGCACATTGGGCCGCGCCGGGGGATCCTGCTGTGCCGCCCGCGTTTCCGTTGCCAAACAGGCAGCCGCGACGAGCAGAGCGACTGCCCCTGCCTGCCGGAAGATCGCCGCGGCACGCGGCTGCGGCTCGGTGTTGCTCATGGGAGAAGTCCTCTGCGACGGGTGCAGCACACCCTGGCTTCCTACGCGCCGCCACCGGCACGAATCAAGGCACACACTCGCTCCACAAGTTCAGCCAGCTTTGGCGGCGTGAGCGTTCCTGCCGACCGCAAGATGACTGACTCGTGAACGGTGACAAGTCGGTGGGGAAGAGCCACGCTCGGCCGATCAATGCCGCCCTGCGCGAAATCGTCGACTCCGATGTCCACCACAGCCGGGTGAGATTCTGATCGACTCGTTATTTGACAGATCAGCACATCGCCCCGTGTAAACGTCGCGAGCACGACGGCAGGCCGACGCTTGCTCGACTGAAGATCCGTGAACGGAAATGGCACGACGACAACGTCGCCGCCTACAAATCCCGCCACGCCTCATCCTCTTCACGAGTATCCCAGTCTGCAGCCCAGGCGGATTCCGCGAGTGGCAACAAGGCATGCACGTCATCGCTCGCATCGCTGCCGGCGCCGCGTGACCGCAGATGCCGCAGGAACGCGAGCACCTGCTGCTGCACGCTCTCCGGAGCGAGTTCGAGTTCCTCGATGAGGGATTTGGTGATCGGTGACATAGTCGAAAGGATAGGTCGGCCTACGGTCGTGCGGCAAGTGTCGACGGGTGAGATCCTTGAGGGCACTCCCACACTCGCACGACACGTGACGGATTGTGTGGGCCAGCATCACTTCGCACGCGGCTGCGGCTCGGTGTTGCTCATGGGAGAAGACCTCTGCGACGGGTAGAGTACCCCCGGGTCAATCAACACTCGCGGGGGAATCGACATGCTGTCTACGTTGTCTCGAGCGGCCTTGGTCGTGCTGGCCACCGTTTTGGCTCAGCCTGTTCACGCAGAGACTCTCCGTGAAGACCTCGGGGCTGATGTCACTGCCGAGGTCTACAAGCAGGCCTCCGGCGACGATCTCTGGATCTATCGCTTCGACCCGGCAGAGCACGATCCTGCGACGGATCGCCGGCCCGCGGCGGTGTTTTTCTTCGGCGGCGGCTGGAACGGTGGCACGGTGAAGCAGTTTCAGCAGCAGGCTCGCTACCTCGCCGGCCGTGGCATGGTGGCGTTTGTCGCCGACTACCGGGTGAAGTCGCGGCAGGGCACGGCTCCCGATGCCTGCGTTGCCGACGGCAAATCGGCCGTCCGCTGGATCCGGGCAAACGCCGACCGCTTGGGCGTTGACCCGGACCGGATCGCGGCCGGCGGCGGCTCGGCGGGTGGGCATGTCGCCGCAGCCACCGGCATCTGCGACGGGCTGGATGATCCCGCCGACGACAATCAAGAAATCTCCAGCAAGGCCAACGCCCTGCTGCTGTTCAATCCGGTCTACGACAACGGGCCAGAGGGCTACGGCCACGACCGGGTGAAGCCCTGGTTTCCGGCGATCTCACCGGCCCACAACATCTCTGCAGACGATCCGCCGACGATTGTGTTTCTCGGCACCCGCGACAACCTGATCCCTGTGGAAACAGGCACACGTTTCGATGCGGCCCTCAAAGACGCAGGCGTCCGTTCCGAACTCTGGCTCTACCCCGACCAGCCGCATGGCTTCTTCAACGAATCCAAGAGCCAGGAGTCTTTCCTCAGCACCGTCGAGCGGATGGATGCATTTCTGGTGTCACTCGGCTGGCTGACCGGCCCGGCCGACAAGCCACTGCTTCACAGTCTGCTCTCGACTGCCTTCAGAAAGCCGAACGTCGTCGTCGTGCTCTGCGACGACCTCGGCTACGGCGACGTGCACTGTCTCAATCCTGAGCATGGCAAGATCGCCACGCCCCATGCAGACGCGCTCGCTGCCCAAGGCATGGTCTTCACCGACGCCCACTCCGGCTCATCCGTCTGCACGCCCACCCGCTACGGCCTGCTGACCGGCCGCTATGCCTGGCGAACCAAACTGCAGCAAGGCGTGGTGCAGGGCTTTGCTCCCTGCCTGATCTCGGAAAACCGACCCACCCTGGCCACGTTTCTCCGAGAGCATGGCTACGCCACCAGCATCGTCGGCAAGTGGCATCTCAACTTTCAGTATGTGGATCCTGGCACAAGCACCACCCTCGCCCGCAAAGACCACAGCCTGCCGCCGGTCGGCAGCACCATTCCCGATGGGCCGCTGACCCACGGATTCGACCGCTTTTACGGCTTTCATCACGCCCGCGACATGCAGGCCGTGATTGAAAACGACCGCGTGATCGCCCACCGCGATCCCATCACGATGCTCCCGGGACTCACGCGAGAAGCCGTCGCCTTCATCACGGCCCAGGCCGACACCGACCGCCCTTTTTTTCTCTACCTGCCGCTGAGCTCGCCGCACACACCGATCGTGCCCAGCCCCGAGTGGCAGGGCAAAAGCGGCCTCGGTGACTACGCCGACTTCGTGATGCAGACCGATGCCGCCCTGGGAGCGGTGATGGAGGCCCTCGAACAGACCGGTCAGGCCGACAACACTCTGCTGATCTTCACCAGCGACAATGGCTGTTCCAAAGCCGCCGGCATTGAGCAGCTGGCCGACGCGGGCCATCGTGTCAGCGGCGATCTCCGTGGCTCCAAGGCCGACCTTTGGGATGGCGGCCACCGCATTCCCTTCATCCTGCGTTGGCCAGAGCGTGTCGCCGCAGGCTCATCCTGCGAGCAGACGGTCTGCCTGACCGACCTGTTTGCCACAATGGCTGACCTGCTCGTTGACAGCCTGCCCCCAGGTTCCTGCGAAGACAGCGTCAGCTTTCTGCCAGCGCTTTCGGGCCACCAGATTCCTGCTGCCCGGCAGGGCATCGTGCACCATTCCATCAGCGGGCATTTCGGCTACCGCAGCGGACCATGGAAGCTGCTGCTGTGTCGTGGCTCGGGCGGCTGGTCGGCCCCGAATGAAAAGGCGGCAGCCAAAGCGGCAGCTCCCGCCATTCAGCTCTACGACATGCACAGCGATCTCGGCGAGCAGCGAAACCTCGCCGACGAACGGCCCGAGGTGGTCGCTGAGCTCCTGGCGAGTCTCAAGCGGGATGTGACCGCCGGCCGCAGCACCGCCGGACGGGAAACTACCAACGACGTCACCACGATCGAGCTCTGGAAGAGTGGCCGGCCCGCTCGCTAGGCGGGCTCGCACACCCGACCGTTCGCAGACTGTGGAACACGTCTGCCGACGCAGCTTGCGGCGATCGGCGACCCCCAAAAACCTCGGCTTTTTGGGGCGTCGCCTGAGTGAATAACGGCCATGGATGGCTGTTTCCACGGACAGCTAGCGGACCGGCTGATGACCGTGGGCGGAGAGCCCCGCTGGCAGATCCTCGCCTGCCTCGAGAAACGCCAGCAGCGCCCGAATCTCCTCACG
>CALCGM010000003.1 GCA_937900985.1 uncultured Planctomycetaceae bacterium
CGCAGCCGCTGGCACGACGGGCTGGTGGTTGATCTGGAGATCACTGCTCCACGGGCCGTTGACGACTGGCGGCTGTCGTTTGAGTTTGACGGTGAGATCGTCAACATCTGGAACGCAACAATCGTGTCTCGCGATGGCAGCCGCTACACGATCGCACCGCTCGACTACACCGCCTCGCTTGCTGCGGGGCAGACGATTGTTGTGGGCTTCCAGGGGGCAGGGATCGACAGCTCATTGCCCTCGGGATTTTCCTGAGTTTCGTGTGTGAACAACGCCATTGCCGCTGGCGTAGAGAACCTTTGTCGGGCACTGCGGCGAGAACGGCTGTGAGATCCCGGCCGTTCGGGTCCGACTCCCTCCATGACCCTGATGCCTTCCCATGTTGCTACGGGCAGCCATCTCATCGATGGCCGCCTGTGCCCTGCCGCGGGTGTAACCCGCTAGGAGATTGCCATGAAGATCCGCAGCCAGATGGATCGTTTCTTCGGTGGAATCAACCACGCTGCATCCAGCCTCAGCCGCCAGCAGCGTCGCAGCCTCGAGCGAAAGCAGCGACGAGAGCCTCGGCCGTCGCTCGCTCCGGAGTCGCTCGAAGCCAGGGCACTGCTGGCGGTTGTGGTGCCCGGCTATGAGGTGACCCAAGACTGGGGCAGCGGCTTTCAAGGATCGATGACCCTGGAGAATCGCGACACGGAGGCCGTGGAAAACTGGACGGTCTCGTTCGACTACGGAGCCGATATCGGCTCGATCTGGGATGCAAAGGTGGTCTCCCGCGACGGAGATCGCTACACGATTGAAAACGTTGGCTGGAATGCGTCGCTGGGTTCAGGCCGTAGCGTGAGCTTTGGCTTCATCGGCAGCGGCGACACCACCGCCCCGACCAACTACATGATCAACGGCGAGCCGATTGACGGTGTCGCGCCGCCGGCTGACGACCCACCGTCAGACACGACCGACCCAGCCAATCCACCGGCTGACGATCCTGTTGATCAGCCCACGCAGCCTCTCGAACGGCTGTCGGCCACGCTGACGGTTGTCAGCGACTGGGGCACTGGCTTCACAGGGGATGTGAACGTCTCCAATCTCGGTGACACGCCGCTCGAGAGCTGGACCGTCTCCTTCGACTTTGCCGGCGAGATCGGCTCCCTCTGGAACGGTGAGGTCGTCAGCCGCGACGGCTCGACCTACACCGTCCGGGGAGCCAGCTGGAACAGCACCGTTCCCGCAGGGGGCTCGGTGAACTTTGGCTTCAACGCCACGCCCGGTGGAGAGGCTGCCGTCTTTGACAACATCGTCGTTTCGGGGATTCACAACAGCCCTGCCCCGGATCAGCCGACGCCGGATCAGCCGCCGCTCCCGGATCCCGATCCGGGCTCTGCCCCGGTTACCCCTCCAGCCGATTCCGGTGATGACGGTGGGACCGACCCAGTAGGTGATCCCGGTGAGAGCGGCGGCCAGGTGTTTGCGGTCAATCCGGCAGCCGCCGACATCGTCGGTTTCAATCCGGCCACCGACCGGCTCGATTTCGGTGAGGTCTCGGTCCACAACCTGATCGTTGGCAAGCTGCCTTCGGGTGAGGTGGCCATTGTGAATCCTTGGGCTTGGACGCCGGAATACCAGGTTGTTGATGGCATCAGTTACACCGATCTCTCCGTCGAAAACTTCGGTGTTGTTGTCAACGAACACCTGCGACAGGACCTTGGTGGCGTACTCTCGTGGGAACGTGGCGTTGGGCCTCGCGAGGCAGGCACTGTCTACATCCGGTCACATGAGTACGGCGTACAGGAACGGATCGAAAACTTCGACCCTGCCGTCAATAAGATCAGTTTCCTCTACTTCGGCACTCGCGAGCGGCTGGCAGTGGAAGATACCGCCGAGGGCGTGCAAATCTCGGTCGAGCCGACTGGCCAGAGCGTGCTGCTGGTGGGGGTCGGCAAGGCCGACCTGGTGCCGGCCAACATCGAGTTTCATCATGACCAGATTGTGGAGGATCAGCTTGAGGTACCCTTCGGCTTCTCCGTCGAACAGGTGACGATGGTCAGCCGTGCAGACCTGCTCACACCGCTCGCTCCGGATGGCGAGATCACCGACGGCCATCAGACAAGCCCGGGCAGCGACAATCCGCACGGTGGACATGACGGTCATGACCACGGTGATATGCCGATGGATCCTGGCACGGGCACTGATCCAATGGACGACGGCATGACCGATCCGGTTGGTGACCCTGGCATGGATCCAGGAACTGATTCGGGAACTGACCCGGGTGCTGATCCGACAAACGAAACACCACCGGCCGACCCGCCTGCCGATCCCGGGAGCGACACCGGTGGGAATCCGGGCAGCGACACCGGTGGTGATCCGGTGGTCGATGTGCCCGCCAGCGACCTGCCGATCGCCAGCTACGACGGCATCATCGCGGCCTACTTCCCCGAGTGGGGCATCTACGGCCGTGATTACCAGCTCGATGACGTGCCAGGCGACGAGATCAACCGCCTGATCTATGCCTTTGCCAATCTCACGGCCGAAGGCGAGGTGACGCTCTTTGACAGTTACGCTGCCGTCGACAAGCGGTTTGGGGCCAATGAAAGCGTCAGTGGCGAGGCGGATCAGTGGTATTACCCACCGGAGGATCCCCGCAGCCAGCAGACGATCTGGGGCAACTTCAATCAGCTCGCCCAGCTGAAAGAGAAGTTTCCCCATCTGCGGACGAGCATCGCCATCGGCGGCTGGACGCTGTCGACCCACTTCAGCACGGTGGCCGCCACCGAAGCGGGTCGCCAGGCCTTCGCCAGCTCGATTGTGGAGTTCCTCACCACCTACACGATGTTCGACGGCGTCGACTTCGACTGGGAGTATCCCGGTGGTGGTGGCCTGGGGAGCAACTCGGTGAGCCCCAACGACGGGGAAAACTATGCGTTGCTGCTGGAGGATGTGCGGGAGCACCTCGATGTGCTTGAAGACCAGACCGGCCGCACCTACGAGATCTCGGTCGCCTCGCCTGCGGGCTACGACAAGATCGCCAACTTCAATCTGCCAGGCCTGACGCCTTACGTCGATTACTACAACCTGATGGCCTACGACTTCCACGGCACGTGGGAAAACACGACCGGCCATCAGGCAGCCTTCACGGCCGACCCCGATGGCTACGACATCAAGTCGGCGGTCAACGCCTATATCGATGCCGGCGTGCCGCGTGAGAAGATCGTGCTCGGCGCTCCGCTCTACACCCGGGGCTGGAGTGGCGTGGCCGATGGTGGTGATGGCGGCTACGACGAGGCGGCCTCCGGCGGTGCTCCCGGCACCTTCGAGAAGGGCGTCTACGACTACAAGGACCTGCTCGCCCAGGTGCAGGATCCAGACAGTGGCTGGCAGCTCTACTGGGACGACGTGGCCCAGGCCTCGTATGTCTACAACGCCGAGCTGGATCTCTTCAGTTCCTTCGAGACGCCCACCTCGATCGCCCTGAAGGCCCAGTGGGTTCAGGACATGGGCCTCGGTGGCATGATGTTCTGGGACCTGACCAACGACGCCACCGATTCCCAGGAGAGCTTGCTTTCTGCGGCCTTCCGCTCGCTGGTGCTGGAAGACGACTTCCAGACGATCCGCGACAGCTCGTCGCTGAAGGGCGCGGTGATCATCGGTGGTGACGGAGTGATCAACCCCTGGGCGGTGATCTAACGGTCGGTGGAAGCGAGCCGGCTCACAGCAGGACGGTTTCTGGGGCGCTGCAGGCAAGCCTGCTCTGCGACCCCAGGCCCGTCCACTGCGAGCTGAGTAGCGGCATCAGACCTCGACGAGGTCGAAGTCTTGCCCACCAAGCGGGCCGTCACGGCTGTCGAGCCGGTAGCAGCAGCCGAGCGGCTCGGACCGCTGCCTCCCCGGCTCGCTGCCAGCTGGCACGAAGCCCGCCGTGGTCCACCGCTGGATCAGGAAGGTCGCCGGCCGGACCCGGGCGTCGCACAGCCAATACTCCCGCACGCCGGCTGCATGATACGCCTGCGGCAGCCGCACCGTGTCTTTCTCGACCGACGTGTCACTGACGATCTCAACGACAAGGTCGGGCGGCCCCTCGATCTCCACGAACCGGCCCGGTTCACCCGTCGCTTTTGGCACGAGCCGCACCCGTCCGGCTTCGAGCGAGGCATGCGAGATGAACACGATGTCGGGCTCGACGGAGAGTTCGGCTGCCTCGCACACCACCCGCGTTGAGTCGATCAGCAAGAGCCCGAGATTGCGGGCCTTGATACGCCGCTGCAGCACCGCTGCCAGTTCCGCTTTGAGCACGCCGTGACAGAAGATATCTTCCGGGGACATGTCGACCTCGATCGTGCCTGCAAGAAAGTCGATGCGACCCGTCTCGGGAAAGCTTCGCGATCTCGACCAGAGCCGAAAATCAGACAGGCCTGCAAGGCCCAGCGGCACCTCAACCCGCTCTTCAAAGATCACGCTCGCCATGCCACCTGCTCCAGCGCGGGCCGAGGGTTCGCCGAGCAACGCTCGTTCGCTGCCCGGACTTCTGTGTATACGAATGTTCATAGTGGGTCAAGCGAGGAGCCCGGCCGATGACACTGCCACCAGCATTTCACAGCCCGTGAGCGATTCGGATTCCGCCACTCGGCGAACCACTCGATCCCCTGATTCACCGCTACGCCCTGCGGCGAGGCTGGAGAACGCCCAACCGTCGACCTGCCGCTGTTTCTTCACCCGCGGGCGATGGCCTCACTGAGAATCTTGAAACACGGGCAGATACGGGAAACACCGCACGTGGGCCCAGCGAGAGACGGGTCACTTACGAGCTCGGCACCGCCCCGGGACTGCCCCCGCTTGACACGGGTGGTGGCATTCTGTACACTCTTTTCGGCACTTGAGTTTGCAAGAAGATGTTCCCCAGCGTTCGTGCAGAGGTGTTTGATGGCCACGATTCCTCAAATCCGCACCCGTCTTCTGGAAGTGTTTTCGGAGCGGCAGGCTGATGTGCTCGCGCATGTCGTGGTCGAGTCCCACGACGACCTGGTGACGCAGGCTGACCTACACAAACTGACCGGCGTCGTTTCCGATCTGGCCAACGTCGTCAACGATCTCGCCGAGTCCCAGAAAGATCTCGCCGAGGCCCAGAGGCGGACGGAGATTCGGGTTGAGGAGCTTGCCGAGGCTCAGAAGCGGACGGAAGACTGCGTCGAAGAGCTGGCTGAAGCCCAGAAGGGCACAGAGCTGGCCATGGCCGACCTCGCGAAGCAGGTAGGGGGGCTTGCCAACAGCCTCGGCGGCAGCCTGGAGGACTTCGCCTGTGACCTCGTGCCAGAGATTCTCGAGAAGCACTGGCGGCTGGAGGTCACGTCGGCTGAGCCAGAGGAGCTCGATGCCGGCCGGGGGCACCACGAGCTTGATCTCGTGGTTCGCGGCACAATCGATGGCCGTCCGGTGATGATCGTGTGCGAGGTGAAATCTGCAGTCACCGCGAAAGAGGTCGAGCGGTTCATGAAAGTCATTCGCTGGCTGCGGGCCGCAAACCCCGATCAAGACATCCGCGGTCTCTTCTTCGGCTACCGTGCCGATCGCAAGGCCCGGGAAGCGATTCTTTCAGCGGGAGCCGCGATGGTGTTTACCCGCGGCGTGATCATCCCCGCGGCATAGGGCAGGAATCAGTCGAGGCCGGCGGCGGGAGCGTCGCCGTTGGGGCCAGTCCGCCCCGGCATGGCGTGCGGTTCGCCATGCTTACTCGCCGTGGACGGTAGAGGTTAGCGGCTCCGTGGCGGCCACGATCGCTTTCTTGTCTTGGACTTTCCCGCGGCACACGACGGCCACGCTGCTCGGCTGGGTCGACTGGGGAATGTTGACATGAAACTTGTTCATCACATCGGGCTTGATGCGATGGCTTGCCAAGCGAAACCGCAGCGTGCCGTCGCGGGTCTCGACCTCCAGAAAGCAGTCCTGGTCAGTCACACGGTCGCGATCATCGGCATAGGTGAAGCCGTAGCCGCCGTGGAGTGAGGGATAGATGTAGCTGATCAGTTCGCCGCGGGGATCGTAGTAGCCGACGAGCGTGGTGACCGGGATGCCAAAGGCCTGTGGTGTGCGGTCGATCTGGCGGTTCTCAGCCCGGCCTTTCCTCCACCGCTTGCCATCGGAGGTGAAGCTTCCCTGGAAGCCGCGAGACATCGTGAGCTGCGTGCCGTTGACTGCCAAGAAACTGTCGTAGGACGCGGCCTGATCGAGGATGACCGTGCGGCCGCGGTTGGCGGGAGAAGCAGCCGGCAGCTCGACGAGTTTCGCCCAGCGTCCATCCCGCATGGTCACTCGCACGAGATCGTACTGCGCGAGCAGGGCTTCCATCGCCGCCGAGGAGAGATCATCGACCGGGGCGTCGATCTCCTCGCTCAGGTCCACCACGTGGCGATACGGCTCCATCGTCGCCGTGTCGGCATTCCACTTGCGAAACCCGGTGGGTGACTGTGGGTCAAACACCGCCTTGCTCTCGAAGAAGGCCTGGATCCGCGCCGCTGAGTAGGGCGTGTAGAGCGTGAAGCGATTGAAGTCGGAAAATGGTGCGCCGCCTGCCATCGCGTCGAGGCCGAATGAGCGGCCGTGAAACGGACTCTGGCACTGTTCGCTCAGGCAGGTGTCTTTGCCGCTGCGGATCGGCGAGAAGTTGGGGAGAAAGCGATTCTTGTCGGCGTCCCATCCCCATGTGGAGTTGGGGTGGTCGGCGGTGCGATGCACCGAGCCGAGAAAGCCTCCTTCGAAGTGGCCGAGT
>CALCGM010000004.1 GCA_937900985.1 uncultured Planctomycetaceae bacterium
ACATGTCGCCCACGCGGGCCGCTGGCATGTTGCTGATCAGAACGGTGGCCGAGCCCTTGGCAACCATGCCCGGCCCCCCTGGCACACAGCCAGGCAGCATGCAGGGAGCGGTCGTGTCGGTCACACGCGCCGCGGGAGCCCCGCCAACCAGCACCGTCGCTGCCCCTGTGATGATCGACAACGGAAGTGCCGGATGAGGAACCGCTGTTGGCACGGGGGCAGGCGGATGGATCGGAGCATGGCAGTGGGGTGCGGCCTGCAGCACCATGTCTCCCAAACGAGCAGCTGGCATTCCCATCACGGTTCTCCTGCGTGTCGCGGCGCGTGTCGCTCCGTCGTGATGCTACAGCGACGGCGAAAACTCGATCGCCTCGATCGCCAAGGCATCAAGTTCCTCCTCGCCATTGAGCACGTAGGAGCGTCTTCCAACGCCCACAATCGCGTCACCGTCGCCGCCGACCCACTCGGTTCGACGGCCGAGTCGCGACAGCTCATCAGCCCCTGTGAGTGTGCCATAGATCGCTGGCACGTGGACTGTTGCATCGAAGGCGTCTTTTACCGCCAGCTGCGCCTCCCGCCAGAGAAGATCGAGCGGCCGTTTGGGCGGCATGAAGGTGATCTTCTCGACGCGATTCATCTCAATCCAGAAATACTTGCCAGTTTGTGTGTAGACCTCAAACACTCCCGCGGTGATGTCATCGAGGTCGCGCAGGTCTTCAAAGGATCGCGGCTGGCCGGCCATCGTCAGGGTGCCGGCGAGGGCTGGCCTGGCGATCTCGGCCCGTGTCACGACTTCGCCAGCCTCCTGCGGCTTCCCGTCGCGGAGAAGCACGAAGGCCTCCAAGCGATCCCGCACCTCTTGGCCTGCGCCATCGAGAAGTTCGGGGACACGGCCCTCCTCGTAGAACTGCCGGCGGGCAGCCTCGGCTCGTAGCAGCTGACGAATCGGCGTCACCGCCACCGCGGCCTTTGGCTCGAGCGTCATCATCGTGTCGAACTGCGCGTCGGCTCGGTCATACTGGCCAGCGAGGATCAGGAGTTCGCCAAGCAGCCAGCGATGCTCAAGATCCTTGGGCGAGGCCTTCACCTGGCTGGTCGCCGCGGTAATCGCATCACTCAGCTGGCCTGCGTTTAACAGTTCGTGGGCGGTCACAGCGACACATCCTTTCGTAAAGGCTTCAGGGCGTTGGTCTGGGCCGCGATGTCTGATCTGCAGACGGCGGCATCACCGGCCTTGTTTTTTGATGGTGGACACAAACCGCAACGTGGCATCGAGTCGATCGATCTGAAAATGCGGCTGAAACCTCATGACGATCCGAAACTCTCCCGGCGCAGCCACGTCCTCCAGGACATCCACCTCCGCCGCCCTCAGGGGCATGCGGGCTCGCGTTTCCGGCGATGCCTCATCGTCGGGAGTGACATACTCGTTGATCCAGTTGGAAAGAAAAAGCCTGAGATCAGCGGCCTCTTGGAAGCCACCCACTTTGTCTCGTCCAATCACCTTCAGATAGTGGGCGAACCGCGAGACACAGAGCACATACTGCAGCATCGAGGAGATGGCGGCATTCGATGTTGCTGCCGGATCGTCGAAGAGCTCCAGCCGATGCAGCGAGGAGTTGCTGTGAAAAACCGCCTTTCCGTCGGGAAGACTCGAGCACAGCGGGATCAAGCCGCAGTCTTCCAAAGAAATCTGCACCGCATCGGTCACGAATGCCTCTGCTGGCCCACGGAGGCGGCTTTCACCAAGCCCGTCATAGCCCTCACACGGCAGCCCTTCAACAACGCCGGCTCCGGCGGCCACCCGCGAGCCCCCGCGGATGTCGGCAAACCAGCCCGTCCTGCCAAACTCGCGGACAATCACACCAGCCAGCGGCCAGACGGCCGACATCCAGAGTCGGTTCCGTCCGTCCGGCCCATCCTGCCGCTCACAGTAGCGAAATCCTCGCTGCGACCATGTCCGCTCAGCGCAACCCTCGGCGGCCGGCTGACCGAGCCAGCCATCAAAGGGCCGGCGGGCAAGCACTCGCGGCAGCGGCATGCCGACGAAGCGTGACTCAGGACGTTCCCGCAGGGCTCGCCACTTCACATAATCCGGCGACGTCTGCATCACGGCGTCGGCCACGTGCATTTCAAGATCCGCCAGCGACTCAAGGCCAAGCAACTGGGGAGCCGGCGTGGCCAGCAGCGGTGCAAAGGCCGCCATCGCCACCTCCGACAGGCCGTTGAGCAGACTGACATCGTCCGGGTGGTGTGAAAACTCGAAGTCGGTCACCAACAGGCCATAGGGCATTCCACCTGGCGACCCAAACTCCTCCTCATAGACCTTCCGCCAGAGCAGCGAGCGGTCAAACTCGACGGCACTTTCGCGATCACGCCGCAGTTCGCGCTTCGAAACTGGCAGCACTCGGATCGCCACCCGCGCCGCCCCTGCAGCATCGTCGGTGGCCTGCTCCGCCTGATCCACAAGCCACCAAAGCCCCCTCCACGACGACTCCAGCCGCTGGACCTCTGGATGATGCAACACCGCATCGACCTGCTGCGCGAGGGCCTCGTCGAGCGCGGCGACATCATCTCCAAGCCTAATCAGCAGCTGCTCGCGGCTGAGCCGTTCTCCCAAGCCAACGCGAACAGCGGCCCAGGCCCGCAGCAGTTCCCCAGCCGAACTGGCATCAAGCACCCTGGAGCCCGCTTCGCTCTGCTGGCGATCGCTAGCGATAGCCACACGACCGAGCAGCCCAGGAAGCGTGATCGGCGGCCTCTGGGGAGACACCGCAGCGGTGCTTCCTGGCCCCGCCTTGTCGGCAGGCTGATCCAAACGGCTCTCTTCGACAGCAGGCCGACCATCCTGCCGCGGGTCAGCCCAGGACACCTGGCATCAGCCTCCCTTCGCCGCCGCCGGAATCTTGGCAACCATCCGCAGACTGGTCGTCAGTTCCTCGAGCTGCAGCCACGGCCTCAGCCACGCCACCGCGTTGTAGCTGCCCGGTGCTCCGGGGATCTCCTCGACCTTGATTTCGGCCTCCGCCAGGGGATAGCGGGCCTTGACATCGTCGGAAGGATGCGGATCAGTCGAGACGTAGTTGGCAATCCAACGCTTCAGCCATTCTTCGCAGTCTTGTCGCTCCATGAACGACCCGATCTTGTCGCGGGCAATCACCTTCAGAAAGTGCGCGATCCGCGACGTCGCCATGATGTAGGGAAGCCGAGCCGAGATCGAGGCATTCGCGGTGGCTTCTGGCCGGTCATACTTCTTGGCCTTCTGTGCTGTCTGTGCACCGAAGAACACCGCATAGTCTGTGTTCTTGTAGTGACACAGCGGCAGGAAGCCCAGCTTTGAGAGTTCGGCCTCGCGGCGGTCGGTGATCGCGATTTCCGTAGGACACTTCAGATCCTTATCGCCATCGTCGGCCGTGAAGACATGGGCAGGAAGCCCTTCCACCTTCCCGCCGTTCTCCGCACCGCGGATTGCCGTACACCAGCCAAACTTGGCGTAGGCATCCGTCAGCCGAGAGCCGAGCACATACGACGTGTTCATCCACGCGTAGTGGCTGTGCGGCACCGGCT
>CALCGM010000005.1 GCA_937900985.1 uncultured Planctomycetaceae bacterium
AACCCGCTTGCGGCCGTCCGCGAGCAGCTCTGAGGATTCCTCCACACCGCAGCCGTTGAGCACCCACGACGCGGGGCCTTCGATCGTGAGGCGAACATCGCTCGACCAGGCCGGGCCAAACAGTGGGTCGACCTGCTGCCTCCAGTGGTCTGGCGGATACTCCTTGGCGTCACGGGCATTCTTGTCATCGACGCCGATCGAGTCGACAAACCCCGGCACGGGCAGGAATGAGGGACTGAAACTGGTCAGCACCACACCCGCAGGCAGCACAAACTCGCTCATCCCGCCGGAAAGCTTTGACCAGCCGCTGGGAAAGGAGCCCGTGAGCTCAAAGCCCACCCTCACCGTGTCGCCGGTCTCGAGAGGCGCACGGGGCCGCACCACGAACAGCCCGCTGCGGTTTTCGATCGCAGGCGGCGGTGCGTCGCCGTCTGTGGGCTCGACCGGGTCGCCATCAACCGTCCAGCTGCTGGCCTTGAGATGCCGGCCCACCGTGAGGGGCAGCTCACTCATCGGCTCCGAATGGGGATTGCGAAGCACGAAGGTTCCGCGAACCTCAAGCCCCCGCCGCTCGGGAAAGAGCCGAACCTCTGCCTCGACGCCGTCGAGTGCGGCCGCGGGGCTTCCATCCCAGGTGGCGGAGTTGCGTTTCCAGTAGGCCTTGGCGGCATTCCGCTGAGGCTTGCCCTCGTAGCCCGCTCGCACCATCTGCCCGGTCCAGATGCCGAGGCCGAGCAGGGGAATCGATGCCACGAGCGGCACGCGGGCCGCACGCCAGAAGGCGATCGGCCGGAAGCGGTCGGCGATCGCACGGATGTCGGGGCTGCGACGCGGCCAGATGGCAAGCGTGATGCCAATCAGGCTCACTGACAGGCAGAGCATCACCAGGCGGTTGGCGACGATCGCCGGCCACATCGAGTCCAGCCGATCGAGCTCGCTCCACACGAGCGCCTGGCCGCCGAGATACCAGGAGGTCAGCCAGTTGAGCCAGCCGAAGGAGTTGGCCAAACCGGTGGCGATCAGGGCCGCGAGCGCCGCACCGTAGACGAGAAAACGGTTGCCAAAGACTGCCATCAGCAGCGTCACAAAAGACGTCCAGACAATGATCGTTGGAGCGATCAGCACACCAAGGATCAGCAGCACTGCCGGCAGGTCGAGCGGAATGGCAATCCCCGTCTGCACCCGCTGCACCACGATCGCCAGCAGGATGGCCACTGCAGCGCAGGCAACAATCACCATCGCCAACACTGCATTGGCCAGCGCCTTTCCAGCCAGCATGCCCGCGGTGGAAGCCGGAGCTGCCCGCGCGATGGCGTCGAGGCCACACCGCTGCTCACGGACCAGGCTTTCGACGGTGTAGAAGAGCGTCAAGAGAACCAGCAGAACGGTGATCACCATGAACACACTCGCCGCCCCGCTGCCGCCGGTCATCAGCTGCTGGGTGTCGAGGTATCCCGGCCGCAGGAGCGTGACGCCCCAGGTCTCAAGCAGAATCAGCGGCCCGAAGAGCCAGACGCCCGGCGACTTCACAAGGGCCGCCGTCTCACGGCGAAGCGTGAAGAGGAGGGTGGCGAGCAGCCCGGGCGGGCTCGACGCCATGTCAGGGAGCCCACGCCTTGCTGCCACCGCCGCAGGCTCGATGCTGCCAGCGGAGGGTGTGAGCAGGCCGTCCGCGGCAGCCAGGCGACGATCGAGTCGCTCCTGCCGCTCAAGCAGCCTGCCGCTTTGCCACACGCCGAGCAGCCCGAGCCCTGCAATGCCAAAGCGGCTGGCAATGAACAGCGGGTCGGGCACCAGGCGGGCTGCGTTGTAGAAGGCAACGCCCCTGTCTTCGCTGAGGAACTCCCGTGTGAACCACCGCATCCCTGCCGGATCGACCGCCTGCAGCAGCCGGTCGACCCAGCGAGGCAGCCATTCGGGATTGAAGTCCCACACGAAGAAGGCACCGCCGAGGAAGATCACCACCGGGAGGGCAAACACCAGCACCGGCTGACGCGTGAGCACCCCGGCCCACATCGATGCGCCGCCGGTGAAGATCGCCAGCGGCACCACAAAGAGCAGCACTGGGGTGAGATAGTTTCCCAGTGAGAAGGCCGTGCGAACCGTGCGGCTCGGGTCGAGCGGCCATGATTCAAATGCCACGACCTGCATGAGCTGCCAGCCAGCGATCACAAAGGCAAGCACGCCCATCGAGGCGACGAAGCGGCCACATGCATACTCGCCATGCCGCAAGGGCGTGGCCATCAGGAGCGGCCGAATGCGGCGATCGGCATCCACCAGCAGCGGCATCCCGCAGATCACCGCAGCGAAGAAGGGCACCACGATCGATGAGACAACAACATCGAAGAAAGCGATGTTGAAGCCGCCATTGATGGCAAGCTTGTCGCCACCAACATCGGTCGATCCGGCGGACACCTGCACACCGCCCCCGAGCAGGCCGATCGTCAGCAGGCCCAGCAGGAGGATCATGATCACAGGCAGCGGCCGCTTCCACATGCCGCCGACGTCGAGCTTCACAAAGGCGAACAGGCGACGCATCATCGCTGGTCTCCTGTCGCCTCGGGCCTCGACCGCACCAGTGGCGGCGGGAGCTCATCGTCATCGCACCGCATCAGCACCAGATAGGCGTCTTCAAGCGTTGAGGAGCTCAGGCCAAACCCGTCAGGGGCCGCTGCTTGCTGCGGCACAAACACCCGCACGCGGTTCACCCGCCCCTCCACCAGCACCGCCGAGAGCAGCCGGTGGCGGGCCGCAAAGGCCGGCAGCTCAGCGTCGTCGACAAAGCCCTCGTGGATCATTCCATCGACTGCCTGCCGAGCGGCAGTGGGCGTGGTGTCGGCCATCAGCCGGCCAGCTTTAATCACGGCAAGCCGTGGGCAGAGCGTGGCGACGTCTTCCACGATGTGTGTCGAGAGCAGCACCACGCGGCCTTCGGCAAGTTCGGCGAGCAGCCGGTAAAACCGCTGACGCTCTTCCGGATCAAGGCCGGCGGTGGGCTCGTCGACAATCAGCACCCGGGGATTGCCGGCGATTGCCTGCGCGAGGCCGAGCCGCTGCCGCATGCCGCCGGAGTAGCCGCGGACCTTCCGCTTGGCGGCCGACGAGAGGTTCACCCGCTCAAGCAGCTCGTCGGCCAGTGCACGACGCCCGCCGCTGCCGCGAACGCCCTTGAGCTCAAGCAAGAACTCAAGCATCGCCCTGCCGGTGAGGTCGGGATAGAAGCCGAAGTCCTGGGGCAGGTAGCCCAACCGTTTCCGCATGAATGCCGGGTCGGCCACGATGTCGGTGCCGTCGAGCAGCACGCTGCCGGCGGTCGGCTCCACGAGCCCAGCGAGGATCGTCATCAGCGTCGACTTGCCGGCACCATTGGGGCCGAGCAGCCCAAAGAGTCCCTCAGGGATATCGAGGTCGATTCCCTTGAGCGCCGCCACAGGGCCGGGATGAATCTTGACGAGGCCGCGGATCGCAAGGCCTTGCCGGGAGCCTCCCGCCACAGGCGGATCGGCGACGCCGGGCTCCGCGAAGGCTGGGGCGTGTGAGACAGTCGTCATTGAGACAGGACTCCTCGAAAGAGCGGCGGTTATCTGGACCGCGTGGAACGGGCCGGTCGCGGTGGACGTCTGGTTGCGGTCGCTGAGTCCTCACATGGCGAGCTGCGGGCAGCACCTCGCTTTCGCACGATGGGGGCCAGAAAGACCGACACCAGGCAGAGCCGGCCTGCCGGTTTGGGCGTTTTGTCATCAAGCAGCTGCTTGATTTCACGGAAGTGATGCTGCAGCCGTTCGAGATCTCGCGGTGCGAGCCATGCGTGCTCAAAAAAGGCCCGCACATTGGAAGCTTTGTCACGATCCAGCGCCGCGAGCTGCCCGGCAGCCTCCGCAGCCCGGAAGGTCCGGTCGGTCATCTTCAGGATCGCTTGCGCAGTCGACAGCACGGCCTGGCCGGCGGCAGCATCGCTTTTGCGGGTGAAGCGACAGGTGATGTCGTCGGCCACGAGATCGTAGATCTGCTCAGACCGGCGGCCGGTGTGGCGGATCTCTGTCTTGAGCACGATGCCTGTCTTCACGAGCTTTGCGAAGTGACGGTAGAGCGAGTCGGCTGGGCGATCGAGCTGCTGGGCCACGGCGGCTATTCCGCAGGGAGCGAGCATCCGCAGGGCTTCGAGAATCTCCATCCGCACCGGCGCAACAAGCGTCTGCCAAACGGCCGGGTCGGTCACATGATGCAGGGCCTTGCGGGGCATTCTTTGATTCTGACCAATGTTGTCTTTTTGTCAAGAAAGACAACATGTGCTCATCGCTGAGGCAAGCTTTCGCGGCAAAACGCCGCAGAACACAGCCTGTTGGCAAACGGCGGTGCGCGGCTGCCCACCTGCGACCACGAGAGAAAGCCGTTGCCGGACGCTGCTTGTGAAGTCGCAGTTTCCAGCGATCCCTGCGGAGCCTATCTTCAAGGAGAAGAGGCAGGTCCGTCACCGTTTCCCAGCAGATCGCGAGAAGTCATGGCCGACACCCACGAGCAGACCACCCAGCCCACGCCCAAGCCGTCGGCAGTCGAAGTTGCAAAAGAATCGAGCAACTATCTCCGCGGTGACATCCCGCAGGAGCTCGTTGATGGGGCGGCAGGTTTTGGCAAGGCGTCGGTGCAGCTGCTGAAAAACCACGGCATGTATCAGCAGGACGACCGCGAGACCCGCAAGAAGTCGGCCGACGGCAAGAAGAGCGAGAAGCAGATCTCGTTCATGCTTCGCAGCCGGATTCCTGCTGGCAAGCTGACTGCTGAGCAGATGCTCGCCCAGATCGACCTCGGCGACACGTTTGGCAACGGCACCTGCCGGCTGACCACGCGGCAGGCGATCCAGCACCACGGTGTGATCAAGGGCGACCTCAAGGCCACAATCCAGCGGATCAACGAGGTCCAGCTGAGCACCCTCGCCGGCTGCGGTGATGTCGAGCGAAACGTGATGTGCTGCCCTGCGCCGATCCGCAACAACCCGGTTCGCGATGAGATGATGGTGATGGCCGAAAAGCTCGCAGACCATCTCGCTCCCCGCACGCGGGCCTACCACGAGATCTGGCTGACCGACGAGGAAACCGGCGAGAAGACGCTTGCCGGCGGCGGCCCTGAGGGCCACGAGGTGGAGCCGATCTATGGGCCGACCTACCTGCCGCGGAAGTTTAAGACAGCCTTTGCCCTTCCCGAAGACAACTGCACCGACGTCTACGCCAACGACCTTGGCTTTCTGACCGTTCACGAGAATGGCCGGATCCTGGGCTACAACGTGCTGGCGGGCGGCGGCATGGGCGTCACGCCGAGTGCCGCGAAGACCTTTCCGGCCCTCGCCAAGCGGCTCGGCTTTGTGCCTCCGGAGGATGTGCTCGACATCGCGGTGGCGATCGTGAAGGTGCAGCGAGACTTCGGCAACCGCTCAGATCGCAAGGTGGCCCGGCTGAAATACACGATCAACACCATGGGCCTCGAGGCCTTCCGGGCGAAGGTCGAGGAGTATTTCGGCAAGCCGCTCGCTCCCTGCCATCCGGCAGAGGTGCATGGTTTCGATGATCACATCGGCTGGTTTGAGCAGGGAGACGGCAAGTTCTTCTACGGGCTCAACGTGGAAAACGGCCGCATTCTGGATCGGGAAGGCTTCCAGCTGAAGTCGGCGATTCGGCAGATCCTCACGGAGCTCAAGCCCGGCGTGCGGCTCACCGCCCACCAGAGCATGCTCTTCACCGATCTGGC
>CALCGM010000006.1 GCA_937900985.1 uncultured Planctomycetaceae bacterium
TGCCGAGGTGCCTCCGGCACCCGCGGACCCGTCCCGTTCAGAGCGGCCAGCCGGTTTGTGCAGCCTGAACTCGTTAGCGGAAGCTTCGTGAGTCTTGCTCACGGAGGCGTTCGGCGGCTCGCACGGCGTCTTCGCGGAGTTCTTCGCCAACCTGTTCGGCCCGCTGCTGATCGATGCTGACCGACGGCTTGCCACCGGCAAACGACACCGTGAGCACGCCGCTGGCGACGAGGGCGGGCAGCAGGAGCATGAGGATCTTGGAGCCCCACTTCGACGTGGCCACCTTCTGGACGGGCGCCGGCAGCCCCATCGTGGCCACGCTCATCAGCTGCTGGGAAGCGGATTTCTTCGACTTTTTCTTGGCGGCCACGGCCGGAGGTTCCTCGTGAAGGCGTTGCTAGAGGTATCGGCAGGCCACCACGGGGATGTTGAGCCGGCATGCCCCGAAACAGCGACCGCAAGGCCGCTGCATCGCTTTGTTCAGCCTTGCATGCTCCGCGAAGATGGCCGGTGTTGAAGTGCCGATCGACAGAAATGCTATGAGGCAAGGACGACGTTGTCGTACGCATCGCAAAGCCGCAGCTCGCAACCCACCTCCGCGAGCGGTATCGTTGCTTCGCGGCCGAGCCACACCTCACGGACAAAGCCCATGGCCCCGCGGCGATAGACGACGGCCGCGGCGGAATCCTGTTCCAGCAGCACGTAGACGAGCAGCGAATCGATCGCCGCGTATGCTTCCCGCCAGCGACGATGGCCCGTGCTTCGTTGCTGCGGCCTGGTGGGCTGGCAGTAGTGGACGCCAAATTTCGGGCGCGGATGTCCGACCGCACGGCCGGTTCTTCTGTCCCGACTCGCTTTTCCTTGCATTTTGGGAATCGCGTTCCCAGAATGCAAGGATGCTATCGCGTCTGGGGCTGGAAAACTTGGTGCATCAAGGGCTGCGGCGAGCACCGGCCGTCGCTCTGCTCGGGCCACGCCAGTGTGGCAAAACGACACTGGCCCGCACAATCGCTGCGGCCACCGATTCGCCGACGCGGCTGTTTGACCTCGAGCACCCCGCTGACGAAGCGGCCCTTCAAAACCCTCTCCTTGTCCTCGAGCCACTCCGCGGCCTGATCGTCATTGACGAGGTGCAACGGATGCCGGAGTTGTTTCCTCTGCTTCGTGTGCTCATTGATCGACCTGAGCGCCCCGCGCAGTTTCTGCTTCTTGGCAGCGCATCACCTCACCTTGTACGTGGTGTTACCGAGTCACTCGCCGGTCGCGTCGCCTTTGTCGACATGCAGGGATTTACGATTGAGGACGTCGCTGTGGACTCTCTGCGGACGCTGTGGAGTCGGGGCGGATTTCCGCGGTCGTTTCTCGCCGGCGACGAGCCGTCGAGTTTCACGTGGCGAACCGACTTCGTCCGCAGCTTCCTCGAACGCGACTTTGGCACGCTCGGCCTCGGTGCCACGCCGGCATCGCTGGGGCGGCTGTGGCGGATGGCAGCCCATCATCACGGACAGTTTCTCAACGCCTCGGAGTTGGGCCGATCATTGGGCGAGACCCATAAGACCGTGCAGCGACACCTGGAGATGCTTGAGGCGGCGTTTATGGTGCGGCTGCTACAGCCCTGGTTTGCCAACCTCGGGAAGAGGCTTGTCCGTCGGCCGAAACTCTACATCCGCGACTCTGGCCTGCTCCACGCTCTGCTGGGCATTCCGGATGAAACGGCGTTGCTGAGCCATCCCAAACTCGGGAGCAGTTGGGAAGGCTTTGCAATGGAGCAGTTGCTGGCTCGGCTCCCGCCGGGTGAGTGTTTCTTCTGGGCGACGCAGTCTGGCGCGGAGCTCGACCTGCTGGCTCGTGTTGACGGGAAGCCGATCGGGTTTGAGTTCAAGGTGTCGGACGCACCGAAACTGACGCGGTCAATGCGGATCGCCTGTGAGGATCTTGACCTCCACCGCCTGCTGGTGGTGTCGCCCTCGTCTGGGAGCTACCCGCTGGCGGATCGTATCGACGTGGTGCCATTGCCGGAGGCAATCGCACAGACCTGTGCCTGAGACGTTGCTCTCGACCGACCCCGCGGCTCCCGAACCGATCAGCCGTCCGAAATGCCTGCGACCGTGGTCGCGGATTTGCCATTCGCTGGGCCACACCTGCCTGGCAGTGGCTGGTTTTGAAGTGCTGACCGACA
>CALCGM010000007.1 GCA_937900985.1 uncultured Planctomycetaceae bacterium
ACGGGCGAGATCAGTGAGACCGACGGCACGTTCACGTTGACGTCGTTTGAACTGGGCGATGGCTGCGTGCCGGGCACGCATCCCGTGGCTGTGATCGTCAACACGACTGTTGATGGCGAACTCGTCTCGCTGATTCCTGAACACTACGCCGACGCGACCACCTCCGGTCTCACTGTCACCGTTGGCAGCGAACCCTCCGACGTGACGATCGAACTGGCCGGTGAGCTCAAATCAGCAGTGCAGGGCCCAACGGCCGCCGAACTCGAAGGCGACGACCCTGGTTTTTAAACCGGGCTGCTGAGCCGGGCACCGCTGAGCCAAGCGGTGGCCGGCCCCGTTGTTTCCGCCTGATGCTGGCACGTTTCCTTCGTACGTGACCGTGCCCCACGGGCACGACACCCCGCGGCTTCTCCGTCCGGTACACTCAACCCCGGAGAAGCCTGCTGGGGTGGCGGTGCTTGCGACACTCGTGAGGAATGGAAGGAACTGGGGATATGCCACGCACGCGTCTGATTGCGGTTCTGGGTTTGGCACTCGCGGCTCTCACCGCAGCAAGCCGAGCTCAGGCTGCAGACTCCCACCCGCAGCCCAACATCGTCTGGCTCTCCGTTGAAGACATGAGCCCCTGGATCGGGCCCTATGGCGACACGACGGTGCCCACCCCGAACCTCGACCGACTGGCGGCCGAGGGCGTGGTCTACGACAACGCCTTCGCGACCTCGCCGGTCTGCGCGCCGGCCCGCTCGTCGCTGATCACGGGCATGTTCTGCACCCGCATCGGCACGATGCAGATGCGCAACAACTCTCCCAGTTCGACGGCCGTCGAAAAAAACCCGGAGGCCTACAAAGACATCCCCGGCTACGAAGGTCTGCCACCGGCGTTTGTCCGCTGCTTCCCCGAGCACCTCCGCGTTGCCGGCTACTACTGCACCAACAACTCCAAGAAGGACTACCAGTTCAAAGAGCCGGTCACCGTTTGGGACGAGTCGAGCCGCAACGCCCACTGGAAGAACCGGGCCGATGGCCAGCCCTTTTTCGCCGTGTTCAATCACACCGGCACCCACGAGAGCCAGACCTTCCCCGACACCAAGCCCTCGCCGCAGGTGCTCGATCCGAAGGATGCCCCGCTCCCCCCGTTCTACCCCGACACTCCGGCGGTCCGCGAAGCCGTCGCCCGCACCTACGACAACATCGCCCGCATGGACCGCTGGGTCGGGGAGCAGCTGGCCGACCTGGAAGAAGCCGGCCTGCTCGACCACACGATCGTGATCTTCTTCAGCGACCATGGTGTGGGCCTGCCGCGTGGCAAGCGGTCGTGCTTCGACACCGGCCTGCGGGTGCCGCTGATCGTCCGCTACCCTGATGGCCGCGACGCCGGAAGCCGAGACGAACGGGTGGTGAGCTTCGTCGACTTTGGCCCCTCAGTGCTCTCGCTGGCAGGACTTGAGCCCGACAGCCGGCTCGATGGCACACCGTTTCTCGGTGAGTTTGCCTCCGAGCGGAGCGACTATCGCCAGGGCCATGCCTATGCCAACGCCGATCGTTTCGACGCGGTCTACGACCGGGCCCGCACCGTCTCCGACGGTCGCTACCGCTACACCCGCAACTTTCTCACCGACCTGCCCTACCTAATTCGCAACGCCTATCGCGAGCGGATTCCGATGACCCTCGATCTCTACGCCCTCGAAGAGACCGGCCCCAAGACGCCAGAGCAGTGGCAGATGGCCGCGAAGAGCCGGCCTGCCGAGGAGTTCTACGATGCCGCGGCCGACCCATGGGAGGTGACGAACCTGATCGATGCCCCAGAGCATCAGGAGCGGATCGCGGCGATGCGGGAGCATCTTGAGGCCTGGATCGAGGCCACCGGCGACCTCGGCTTCGTCCTGCCGGAAACGCAGCTCGTCCGCAAGCACATCTGGCCCACCGACGGCGTGCAGCCCACCACCCCTGTCGCTGAGATCAGCGACAAGGCGATCCAGCAGGGCAACGGCACCGCGTTTATCGTCACGCTTTCCTGCTCCGACCCCGCCGCCTCAATCGGCTATCGGCTCGGGAGCAGCAAGAAAGTCGCAGGCCCCTGGCAGGTCTACACAGGCCCCTTCACCGCTCCGGGTGATCGCCGATTCCTTGAGGTGGAAACCCATCGCATCGGCCACAAGCCCGCGACCACGGGAGCCCTGCTGGGCGGCGAATAGGCCCCGCGTCGACGATCTCACTGTCCTCATCGTCTCCATGGAGTTGCTTGGTTTCATGGGAAGTTTTTCATCGTCACCGTTCCGCCGCGTGCGCGGGTTCCTTGCTTTGGGTGCCATCATCGTGATGACGGTCGCCATGGGCGTCGCCGCCGCCGTCGCCGCCGCCTGGATCTACTTCCATCCGCAGCACGAGTGGACCCGCGGCATCGTCTACGGCGAGCGGAACGGCACCGAACTGACCATCGACATTGTGAAGCCGGCCACGCCCAACGGCGTGGGCGTCGTGTTTGTGGTCAGCGGAGGCTGGAAGTCGGGGACAGGCTCTTTTCAGCCGTGGCTTGCCGCCCCGCTGCTGCGGCATGGCTACACGGTGTTTCCGGTCTACCATCTCTCGCAGCCCGACGCCTCCGTGAGCGAGATCTTTGAAGATGTCTCTCGCGGGGTCCGCTTCGTCAGGGCCCACGCAAGCGACTACGGCATCGATCCCGAACGGCTGGGGGTGACCGGAGGCAGCGCCGGCGGCCACCTCTCGCTGATGCTCGCCACACGAGGAGGCCCCGGCCCCGCCGATGCCGACGACGACGTCAGCCGCGCAAGCAGCTCCGTGCAGTCGGTGGCTATCTTCTATCCCGTCACGGATCTGACCGACCTCACCGGCTCCACCGAATACACCGGCGAAGGCCAGCCTCCCAAGAGCTTCCTCAAGGCCTTCCGTCAGGAGCCGCTCGACCTGCCACGGTGGAAAGAAACCTCCCAGGCCCTCTCCCCCATCCTGCACCTCAGCGACAGCCTTCCGCCCACGCTGATTCACCATGGCAATGCCGACACCCTCGTGCCCTTTAGCCAGTCCAAGCGGTTTGTCGACAAGGCGCAGCAGCTCGGCTGCACGGCCTCCCTCAAAGAGGTTGCCGACGCCGGCCACGGCTGGCTGACGATGCCGCTGGATATCATGACCTTTGCCGACTGGTTTGACCGCACGCTGCTGCCGGTCGCCGCGGCAGGCTCACCGGCAGCGGCAGTTGGCAGCGAGGCCGCCCCGTGACCGAAGCATGCCTGGCCGTGAGCAGGCGGCTGAAAACGTGGACGGGCCGTGAGCTTGCGTTTCTGGCGGCTGCCCCAGGCCGCATCAACCTGATCGGCGAGCATGTCGACTACCAGGGCGGGCTCGTCTTGCCAGCGGCGATCAACCTCGGCGTGTTTGCCGCAGCGGGCCGCCTCGCCGAGCCCGTGCTTCGGCTGCAGACGTCATTTGCAGGCGCCAGCGAGGTCGAGATCCCGCTCGACGCCCTGCATCGCCTTGAGGCCGCTGATTCCTGGGCCAACTATCCACTCGGCGTCGTTGCCTGCTACCGACAGGCGGGGCATGAAACCGGCGGGCTTGCCATCGCCTTCGACGCAAGCCTTCCCGCCGGTGCCGGCCTGAGCAGCAGTGCCGCCTTTGAAGCTGCCACAGCCATGATTGTCGAGCAGGCCTGCGGTATCAGCCTGCCGCCGCGGGAGCGGGCCCTGCTCTGTCAGCAGGCGGAGCACACCTTTGCCGGCGTGCCCTGCGGCATCATGGACCAGCTTGCGGTCAACGCTGGGCAGGCCGGCCACGCCCTGCTGATCGACTGCCAGTCGCTGGAGGTCGTCCCCACACCACTCCCGAACGACCTGGCGATGGTGGTTGTCGACAGCGGCGTCAAGCATGCCTTGGCCGATGGTGAATACGCCAAGCGACGGGCCGACTGCGAGACCGCGGCCCGGCTGCTGGGGGTTGGCTGCCTCCGAGACGCCACCCTCGCGTCGGTGCTGGGGGCCCGCGAGGCCCTCGGCGAACGGATCTTCCGGCGGGCCCGGCATGTGGTCACGGAGATCGAGCGGACACGAGCCTTCGCCGCCGCGCTCGCTGGCGGTGAGCTCGACACCGCCGCGGGCCTGATGGCAGCGAGCCATGCGTCGCTTCGCGACGACTACGAGGTCAGCTGTGAAGAGCTCGACGCCTTGGTGGAGATCGCCTGCGGGCTCGGTATCGCTGGAGCGCGGATGATGGGCGGCGGATTCGGAGGCAGCACCATCCAGCTCGTGCCTGCGGCCCATGCCGCTGAGCGTGCGGCCGCACTTGAACAGGCTGCAGCAGCGCGGGGCCTGCGGGTTTCGGCGTTCCCCGTCACCGCCGCAGCGGGAGCGGCGCCGGTTGCATTGTGAGCATCGCGAGCGGATCATACGCGGACGTCGCACTCGTTGTCCGCACTCTGCCTTGCTGACCTGCTGGAGTTCGCCTCCGTCCGGACCGACGCGTGCGTCCGCGATGTGCTGATCGCACTGACGGCCGGCTGTGGTGCTGGCTTGCCCTTCCCGCCGGCCCACGAGGTGCCCTCCGTGAACGTTCGCCACCTGCTCTGTCTGTCGCTCGCCATGCTGTGTGCCTCGGCCGCCGCTTCCACGGCCCGGGGCGAGTTTGCTGATCCCGCCTGGCAGTACACGACAAAGGCTCCAGCGGACGGCTGGGAGACGCCGAGCTTCGACGATTCCGGCTGGAAAACAGGCTTCGGCGGCTTTGGCGACCCCTCAACACCGGGCACCCGCATCAGCACCACCTGG
>CALCGM010000008.1 GCA_937900985.1 uncultured Planctomycetaceae bacterium
AAGCCGCTCTCTCGCGTTGAGGGGGAGGGGGCCCTGCGGGTTCGCGTGCAGGGCGACGCGATTGAGATTGCCGAGTTCAACATCTACGAGCCGCCCCGCTTCTTCGAGAAGCTGCTCGTGGGCCGCGAGGTGCACGAGGTGCCCGACATCACCGCACGGATCTGCGGCATCTGTCCGGTGGCCTACCAGATGAGCTCCTGCCACGCGCTTGAAAAAGCCCTGGGCATCGAGGTCACGCCGGAGATTCGTCTGCTCCGCAGGCTGCTCTACTGCGGCGAGTGGATCCAAAGCCATGCCCTGCATGTGCATCTGCTCCATGCACCAGACTTCCTCGGCTTCGAGAGTGGCCTGGCGATGGCCGCCACGCATCCGCAGCTGGTGGAAAACGGCCTCAGGCTCAAGGCGCTGGGCAACCGGCTGTTGGAGGCGATCGGCGGTCGGGCCGTACACCCGATCAACGTGACGGTGGGAGGCTTCTACAAGGCTCCCTCGGTGTCGGCGATCCGTGGCCTGCTGCCGGAGCTCGCGTGGGGGCTTGAGGCGAGTCTTTCGCTGCTGGAGACGGTGGCCCGGTTTGAGGTGCCCCCGCTCGACGTGGCCTATGAGAGCGTTGCGGTGCAGCATGACCGTGAATATCCCATGAATCAGGGCCAGATTCTCTCCAGTGGCAGTGAGCACACCCCTCCGCTGCGAATCGAGATGGAGGAGTTTCCGCGTCACTTTGCAGAGCGGCAGGTGCCCCACAGCACGGCGCTGCAGAGCCTCCGACTGCCACAGGAAACCGCCTATCTCACCGGGCCGATCGCCAGGATGAACCTCTGCCGAGCGCAGCTCCCAGCCCGAGCTGCCGCCGCTGCTGAGGCGTGTGGGCTGGAGTGGCCGATCCGCAATCCCTACCGCTCGATCGTGGCCCGAGCGGTGGAGCTGGTGGCCGCCTGCGAGATCGCGATCGGGATTGCCCGCGAGGCTGCAGCCGAGATCAGCCCCTGCCGGGTCGCGTATCAGCCGAGCGCCGGCAGCGGCTGCCATGCCACGGAGGCTCCCCGCGGCCTGCTCTACCATCGCTACAGGCTCGACGACCAAGGCCTCGTTGCCGAAGCCACGATCATTCCCCCGACCTCGCAAAACCAGGCTCAGGTGGAGGCGGATCTCCGCGGTCTGCTGCCGAGCGTGCTGCCGCTCGAGGATGCCGAGGCCACGCGACGCTGCGAGATGCTGATTCGCAGCTACGACCCCTGCATCAGCTGTGCAACCCACTTCCTGACCCTGTCCGTGGAGCGGGGCGAACCGGGCAGCGGCTAAAGCTGGGCAGCAAAAAAAGCCGCGGTGGCCCGAAGGCCACCGCGGACTCGCGGAATCGAACTGCTGTTTCCTGTGCGACGGAGTAGGTCGCTGCGAGAATGATGCGGGGCAGGTCGTGCTGAGCACGGCCGATCATTGGCTCCGGATCAACGCGGTAGTAGTGGCTCCTCCGAGGGACTGAAACAAGCATTCGTCTTTTGGACAGGGAGAGGTTTCGTCATTCCGACGCCCTCGGCTGTTGGAAATTCATCCCCACCGCGCATTTGATACCGCTGGTGGAGTCGCACGGGTGGTTCGGCTCGGTGGGCCGCAGCTCGCAGACTGTGGAAAGAGTCTGCCCCCGCAGGATGCGGCGATCGGCACTCCCGAAAACCCTCGGCGTTTTCGGGTGGTGCCCAAGTGAAAACAGGCCATGGATGGATTATTCCACAGACAGCTAGCTGTGCATCCGCGGCAGGGGATCGCCCTCGGCAATCACGGCGGCCTCCGCCTCGGCGAGCTCAGCCAGCCTGGCCTGCACCGCGTCGTCACTGGCAAAGCCCTTGGCCAGCCGCACGTAGGTGGCGTGATGCCGGGCCTCCGACTCAAACAGGCTCTCGTAGAAGTCGGCAAGCTCGCGATCGACCTCACGGCCGTCGACGACCCTTCGCATGTGTTTCCGCAGGAGATCGAACCGCTCGCAGGAGCGGGCCTCGATCAGCCCTGCCACCAGCAGCCGATCGACGGCCCGCTCAGGCTCCTGACGGCGGACCAGATCGTTGAGCCTGCGACCGTAGGTGGAGGGCTTCAGCCGTCGGAAGCGGATGCCCCGCCGAGCGAGCAGATCGATCACCAGGTGGAAGTGCGCGAGCTCCTCCTCAACGATCTCGGTCATCTCGCGGCAGAGCTCGACCGAGTCAACATAGGCAAACAGCAGATTCATCGCCGTGCCCGCGGCTTTTTTCTCGCAGTGGGCATGGTCGATGAGGATCTCGTCGAGATGGCTGTCGACCTGGCCGAGCCAGCGATCGGAGGTTTTTGACTCAAGACTCAGCATTGGCCTCGACCCCCTGTCGCTGGCTCTCCCCTGTGGCTGGGGGCCCTCTTACGAGCAGCCCATGCTGTTGCCGCAGTTGTGACAAAGGTAGCAGTTGCCGTTGCGGACGGTGATTGAGCCGCAGTTGTCGCAGGCCGGAGCGTCGATCTGGAACGTGGCAAACTGGCTCTCACGGTCGGTCGGGTTTGAATCGGGCGAAACCGCCATCTTCAGCCCAGCCCGCTCAAGCAACGCCGCTGTCGTCTCCGCCGCCACGGCGGCCTTTCGGCCAGAAGCCTTTTGCCATGTCTGGCTCTGGGCCTTGCTGACAGGCGACAGGCTGCTGCCGTTGGCACGGCTGCCGTTGCTGCCGTTGGACGACGTGCTGCTCTTGCCGGCGGGGTACTTGTTGGGGGCAGCTCCTTGCCCATCGGCCAGCCCGCTCGCCGTCGTGGCGGCGGGCTTTCGCTTTGTTTCCCCGTCCTCATCACCACTGGCTTCGCCGCTCGCCCGATCGCCGCCCCCAGGCTGGGCTCCCTTGCTTGCCTCTCGATAGCCGGGCAGGAACTCCATGCCGAGCCAGCGGAAGATGTAGTCGACGAGGCTCTTGGCAACCGGGATGTCTGGATTCTTGCTGTAGCCCCAAGGCTCGAAGCGGGTGTGTGAGAACTTCTTCACATACACCTCAAGCGGCACCCCATACTGCAGGCTCATCGAGATCGCGGTGCCGAAGGCGTCCATCAGGCCGCCGATCGTGCTGCCTTCCTTGGCCATCGTGATGAAGAGCTCGCCGGGCCGACCATCGTCGAAGAGGCCGACGGTGATGTAGCCCTCGTGGCCTCCCACGTTGAACTTGTGGGTCACGCTGCGGC
>CALCGM010000009.1 GCA_937900985.1 uncultured Planctomycetaceae bacterium
GCGTAGTTGTGTTGCCAGTTAAAGTCGTAGTGCGGCACAGAGAGCAGCGTTTCTGAGCCTTCTGTGTGATCCGCAAACAGACGCACCGCGCGGCCCCGCAGATGCATGTGAGGATTGATTGCCAGCAGCGAGCCCTCCTTCGGCACGCCCCGCATCTGTCCTGTCACCGTGTATTCGCTCGCCCCCGGGGGAATCTCGAAATCCTGTTCAATGCCACCGATGGTGGAGACCTCATGGGTCACCTCCTCAGGGTCGGCCAGGATCAGACCGATGCGGGTGAGGTCTTCTTCCGGTCTGCCGGTAGGCGTGTAGTGCATCTGAAACGCCAGCAGCGTGCCTGCAGCAACTCGCTGGGCGTAGCCGGTCGGCAGCTCAAGCGCCTTCTGGCCAGGCACGTAGCCACCAAGCAGCCCAAAGCCATTGAAACTGGAGCCGTCCGGCGGACGCAAAAACACGATCGCATGATGCACCACCGCGCGGTTGCCTGGATCGACCGCCACCGCCTTGATCCACACGTCTTCAGTGAAGCCCGGATCGACCACGAAGTACTGATATTCCACCACACCTTCGCTCGGCACGGCGAAGGGTGTCTCGCTCATGGCAAACACGAGGTCTGGCTCGTGGGGCAGATCCCACTCCGCGGCGTGTGGAAGCGGCGGGGGAAGGTCGGCCGCATCGCCAAAGGGCATGCCGCCTTCGACCCACGCTCGCAGCGCGGCGATGTCTTCCGCAGGCATGTCACGGGCATTGGCAAAACCGCCGTGTTGCGAATCGGCATGCCAGGGCGGCATCCGCTTCTGGTCGATCACCTCCATGAGCATGTCGCCCCAGCCAATCACCTCGTCGTAGTCGTCGAGCGCGAAGGGGCCGATCTCGCCGGCCTGATGACACTCCACGCAGTGCTTCTGCAAAACGCGGCTGATCTCCTTGGCAAATGTCAGCGAGGTGGTGGGCTCGGCGCTCCCCTCGGGATCGGGCAGCTGCATCAGGCAGCCGGTCGGCTCGGTGATCGCAAGCGTCACGGGCTTGCCCGCCGTCAGTTCCGCCAGGGCGTCGGCGAGGTAGTGCACGGTCGGCTCAGGCCGGGCCACCCCGGGATCGTACTGGTCGTCGATGCGGCCGCGGTAGCAGACCGCCCCGGTGTCATCGATCACGACCACCTCGGGCGTGCGGGTGGCCGCCAGGGCCAGGGCCACCGCCTGGTCGACATCCTTAAGAACCGGAAACCGGATCCCGTGCTGCTCGACGTAGGCTGCGATGTCGGCGAGCGAGTCTTGCGGGTTGCTATTGATGCCGATGAAGGCCACACCAGCATCAGCCATGTCCGTCGCCATCCGGTCCAGCCGCGGGCCGTAGAGTTTCGCCAGCGGACACTCCGTGCCGAGAAAACAGATCACGCGAAACGGAGCGGGGATGTCGTTGAGCGACTGCACGCCTTCCTGCGACGACGGCAGCGGCCGGGCGGCCACCTCGGCGAAGCGTGGCGGGCGTTCCGCCGCCATCAGCGGCCGATCCGCAGCCCCGCCGGCCATCAGGCCGCCACCACACAGAAACAGCAAGGCACACACGCGATGCGGGAACCGTCGCATAACCAGCGTTCTCCTGGGTGAGGCACGACCTGGGGACATCGACACGACACCGGCCAACGGCCAACGGACAGGCCAGGGTCAGCAGGTGAATACTTCAACGATCCCGAGCATCGCAGGTCGCTCCCGGGAATGCCAAGGGGGCCTCGCATGAGTTTTCCTTGTGGAACTCAGCGGCCGACCATCTGGCCCAAAACCCCCACCACATCGAGCAACGAGGCCGCCTGGGCGGTGAGCTCTTCGGCGGCCGCGGAGCCTTCTTCGGCCCCCGACGCCGCCTGCTGGGTGACCTGCTCGATCTGGGTGAGGGCCTCGCCGATCCGCTCCACAGCCCGGTGCTGATCGCGGCTGCCGGCCCGCACCTCCTCCACCAGCGTTCGCACGCTGGCCGACTGCTTGGCAAGCGCCTGCATCGCCGTCGACACCTCGCCGACCTTCTCTCGGCCGGAGTGGGTGCGGGCAATCGCCTCCTGAATCAACGAGGCTGTCTCGCGGGCTGCCTCCGCCGACCGCTGGGCAAGGTTGCGGACCTCGTCGGCCACCACCGCAAAGCCGAGACCCGCCTCACCGGCCCGCGCCGCTTCCACAGCCGCGTTGAGCGCGAGGATGTTGGTCTGGAAGGCGATCTCGTCGATCACCTTGTTGATCGTGGAGATCCTCGCTCCAGCCGCATCGATCTCCTGCATCGCGGTGACCATTTCGCCAAGCCGGCTCGAAGCCTCGCCAAACTGATGCTGCTCCTGCTCGACGAGCTCACTGGCCTCCTGCGTTCGCCGAGCGTTGTCGGTGGCCATGCTGCTGGTCTCACGGGCCGACGCAGCGATGTCTTCGAGCGCCGTTACCTGCTCAGTCGCCCCCTGGGCCAGCGACTGGCTCGCCGCCGACACCTGCGTGGCTCCACTGCCGACATTCTCGGCTGTCGCCGTCAGCTCCTCGATCGATCGCCGCAGACGTCGGCCGTGGCCGGCAATGCTCAGCCAGGTCACCAGCACCGTGATTGCCGCGAGAGCGACAATCAGCATCGTGAGCACGGTGGTGCGGGTTCGCAGCAACGCAACCTTTGCTTCGGTCCGCTCGTCGATCATTGCTTCAAACTCGGCAATCGGATCCATGATGATCTTCTTGTCGGCGTGATACGTTTCGTCGTGCATGATCCGCCGGGCGAGCTCCTCGTCAGGATCCCCCTCGCGGGTGTAGCCGCCCTTGCCGTCATCAAAGAGCCCCTTGATCGCATTCATGGCGATCGTCTCGGTGGTCACGAGGGCATTGGAGTTGTCTTCGGCCTCCTGCAGCTTGGCAAACTCCGCGTCGGTGAAGCCCTGCTGCTGCATCAGCGTCCGCAGGGGAAGCGTGCGGCCGTCCGGCCGGGGCTGCTTCCCGTTGCGGACATCAAGAATCCGCCAGTATTCCTTTTCGTAGGCTTCGTCCCCCGTCACGACATAGGTCCGTGCGGTTCGCGTCAGTTCGTCGGAGCTGGCTCGCAGTTCGTTGGCCAGACGGAAAGATTCGTAGCGATTCGCCTGAGCGTCATCGAGGGCCCGCTGGTTGAAAAACACGGCCAGCGAGAGCGCGAGCAGGCCCATCACCGGTCCAATCGTGGTCAGTGTCAGCCGTCGCATCGTGTTCATTGGGGCACTCCCGAGGGTCTCCGCCAGAGCCGTCTCGCCAAGTCTAGTTCGGGTTTTTTGCGATGCTGCCCGCC
>CALCGM010000010.1 GCA_937900985.1 uncultured Planctomycetaceae bacterium
CGCCTTCTGAAACGCTTCTTTGAAGGTGCGGCCGATCGCCATGGTCTCGCCCACGCTCTTCATCTGCGTGGTCAGCCGGCTGTCTGCCTCGGGAAACTTTTCGAAGGCAAACCGTGGCACTTTCACGACCACGTAGTCGATCGACGGCTCGAAGCATGCCTTTGTTTTGCGGGTGATGTCGTTGGGCAGTTCGTGCAGCCGCCAGCCGACAGCCAGCTTCGCGGCGATCTTGGCGATCGGGAAGCCTGTCGCCTTGCTGGCGAGCGCTGACGAACGGCTGACCCGCGGATTCATCTCGATCACGATCATCCGACCGGTTTCGGGATGGACCGCAAACTGAATGTTCGACCCGCCAGTCTCAACGCCAATCGCCCGGATCACAGCAAAACTCGCATCCCGCATCCGCTGATACTGGCGGTCTGTGAGCGTCATCGCCGGGGCCACGGTGATCGAGTCGCCGGTGTGGATCCCGCAGGGGTCAAAGTTTTCGATGGCGCAGATGATGACGGCGTTGTCGTCAGCATCCCGCATCACCTCCATCTCATACTCTTTCCAGCCGAGGATCGACTCCTCGACGAGCACCTCGCCGACCGGTGAGAGATCGAGGCCTCGCTGCACCTTGGCATCGAAGTCGCCCTTGTTGAAGGCGACGCCTGAGCCGGAGCCACCGAGCGTGAAACTCGGCCGGATCACCGCCGGCAGACCGATCTCTGCAAGTACCTCGCGGGCTTCCGCCAGGCTCTTCACCGTGCGGCCGCGGCAGGTCTCCAGACCACACTTTTCCATCGTGGACTTGAAGAGCTCGCGTTCTTCAGCGCGGGCGATCACCTCGGCGTTGGCGCCGATCATCTCCACGCCATGCTTCTCGAGGATGCCGCGGCGGGCGAGATCCATCGCCAGGTTGAGCCCGGTCTGTCCGCCGAGGGTCGGCAGGATCGCATCAGGCTTCTCGACCTCGATCACCTTCTCCAGAGCCTGCCAGGTGAGTGGCTCAATGTAGGTGCGGTCGGCCGTGCCAGGATCGGTCATGATCGTGGCCGGGTTTGAGTTGACCAGGACAACCCGGTAGCCATCCTCACGGAGGGCTTTGCAGGCCTGGGTGCCGGAATAGTCAAACTCGCAGGCCTGACCAATAACGATCGGCCCGGACCCAATGAGCAATATCGTGTGAAGATCGTCGCGGCGTGGCATGAATCGAGAAACTACCATCCGCACTCGGCTCGCTTCAACGAACCGCTACAATCCTCGTGCGAAACGCCCTCCGACCACCATTTTCCTCCACGAGAGTCGACGAATGCCTGCCACTCCAGCCCTCGACAGCCTGCGGGAGACGCTGCCCGACGAGCTGAAAGACCTGCGACTGAACCTCTCAAGCATTTTTGGGGGAGAGCACCTCACCGCGGAGCAGGCGCTGGGCGTTGCCCTCGCGGCCGCCCGGTTTGATCGCTGCCCCAAGCTCACCGAGGCGTTTGAGGCCGACCTGCAGGCCGCCTGTCCCGACGCGGCCGCGGCCGTCAGCGCTGACGCGATTGCCGCAGCGGGCCTAATGGGCATGAACACGGTCTACTACCGCTTCCGCCACATGGTGGGCAAAGAGAGCTACAGCTCGCGTCCGGCCCGCCTCCGCATGACCCGCATCGCCCAGCCGGCCACCGACAAGGCGACGTTTGAGCTGATGAGCCTCGGCTGTGCCGCCATGGCGGGCTGCGAGGCCTGCATCCAAAACCACGAAGGCAGCCTCGTGAAACTCGGCGTGAGCGAAGACGCCTGCCACGACGCGGTCCGGATTGCGGCCGTGGTGCGTGGGGCAATCACAGGCCTCTGCTGAGCAAACAATCGGGCCTCTGCTGAGCAAACGATCGCGACAGTGTCCCTTGCCTGCGGGGGCTCGCCCTGCGTAGGCTCCGGCTGTTGTCCGCCCTCCGTTCGCACCCGAGTCTTCATGTCTGAGATCCTCACCTCTCCGCGGCGATCCCGATTCGGGCAGGCGACCGGTTTTTGCTTGACGGGCATCGGCAGCTGTGTGCCACAGCAGGTGGTGACCAACGCCGACCTCGCCCGCCTCGGCTGCGATGCGGAGTGGATTGAAACCCGCTCTGGCATCCGCGAGCGGCGGCATGCCCCCCCGGAGATGGCCACCAGCGACCTCGCCACCGGGGCCGGCGAGGCGGCGATTGCGATGGCCGGCATCGACCGCAGCACGATCGACCTGCTCGTCGTGGGCACCTTCACGCCCGACATGCTCCTGCCCTCGACCGCCTGTATTGTGCAGGAGCGGCTGGGGCTCGACTGCCCGGCGATGGATGTGACGGCCGCCTGTGCAGGCTTCGTGTATGGGCTGGTGACCGCCGGGCAGTTCCTCAGTGGTGGCTCGCACCAGCGGGTGCTCGTGATCGGTGCCGACACCAACAGCCGGGTGGTCGATCCCGACGACATCAAGACCTGGCCTCTGTTTGGCGACGCGGCAGGCGGGGTGGTGCTGGAGCGACAGCAGGCCGACGCCGACCGGCCCCACGGCTTGCTGGCCTACGCCCTGGGCTCAGACGGCCGCGGAGCCGACCTGCTCGTCTGCCCCATGACCGGCACACGGGAGCCGGTGTCGGTCGAAGGCGCCGCGGCCGGTCGACAGTTCATGAAGATGGACGGCCGGGCGGTGTTTAAGTGGGCAATCCGGCTCGCTGAGCAGAACATCCGCGAGGTGGTCGAGAAGTCGGGGCTTCCGCTTGAGTCGATCGATCTGTTCGTGCTCCATCAGGCCAACGCCCGCATCATCGACGGTGCCCGCACGGCCCTCGGCCTGCCTCCAGAGAAGGTGTTCATGAACCTCGACCGCTATGGCAACACCTCGAGCGGCTCGATTCCGCTGGCGATGG
>CALCGM010000011.1 GCA_937900985.1 uncultured Planctomycetaceae bacterium
GGATCGAGATGCCTTCGGGGGTGTGCCCCGGCGTTTCCATCACGGTCAGCCGCGTGGTGCCAAACTCCACCGCATCGCCATCGCCCATCGCCACCGCCGCAAACTCGGGCTCGGCCCGCGTGCCCAGATGGATCGTAGCGCCGGTCTTGTCTCGCAGCTCGATGTGGCCGGAGATGAAGTCGGCGTGGAAGTGGGTCAGGAAGACATGCTTGATCGTGTAGCCGCCCTTCTCGGCATCGCGAAGATACTCGTCGATGTCGCGCTGAGGGTCGACGATCGCTGCGGTCTTCGTCTCATCGTCGGTGATCATGTACGACGCGTGTGAGAGGCAGGCCAGGTAGTACTGCTGGATGTTCATGGGAGGGTCTCTGAGTGGGCGGGCTGCGTTGGGAGGATGCTGAAGGAATCGAAGAGGGATGGCTCATCGCGCGGGCGTGACGGCCGCTGGGAAGCCATACGTCGCGAGGTCTTTGAAGCCGCTCTTCAGCGGACGCACGTCGTAGCCGAGTGGCCTGAGAATCCGTTCGGCCAGCAGGCAGCGTCCGCCCACGGCACAGTGGCAGTAGATCACCTTGTCGTCTGGGAGAACCTTGGCGAGCTGCTCGGGAGTCAGGCCCGCTTCGAGCAGCGACAGCGGAAGCAGCTGGGCGCCCTCAAGATGCCCTTTGTCCCACTCGTCCTTCTCACGGACATCCACGAGCACGGCCTCACCCTTCTCAACCCGCTCCTGCACCGTCTCGAGCGTGTCTTTGGTGTGGCCGGCAATCGCGGTTGATGCTCCGGCCATCACCGCAGCAACCAGCAACGCCCGGGTGCAGGTCACCACCGTGCCCGAGCCGCCAGCCTGGTTCCAGGGCAGCTTGGCAATCACCATCGCCAGGGCACAGGTGTCGGTGATGCCCGCAAACACCAGCCCAGCCCCCATGAAGGCAGCCAGCCCGAGGCCGATCGGCTCCAGGGCATCGTCGCCAAATGCAGCCATGCCAACACCGGCGAGCACCATCGCCCCAATCACGATCCGCACCTGACGCTCAAGCGACATCGTCTTCTTGCCACGGACAACCGGCAGACCGACAGCCTCACAGGCCTGCGTGCCGCCTTCCACGCTGACCACGTCAGTCAGCCCGGCATCGATCAGCTTCTCGCAGGCCTGCCTGCTGCGGCTCCCGGAGCGACAGATCACGTAGAGCGGTGGCGTGGTGCCATTCTTGGTCCGCTCTGCGTGCATCGCCTGAGGATCGAGCTTGTCGAGCGGGATGCTGCGGGCAAAGTCGACATGCACCTCGCAGTATTCAGCTGGCGTGCGAACATCGATCAGGTCGATCTTCTCGCCCTTCCGCTGCATATCAAGGAGCTGCTGCGCGGTGATCGTGGCGACCATGGGAATCCTCCGTGGGTGGGTAAGGCTGGTGATGAAAACTGTTCTGGAAACCGGGAAACGTTTTGATGGCTGCCGCTTCAGGCGGCGTGGTCGTTGGAGCCAAACCGCTGCTCGATGCAGCCCATGATGTTGGCCAGATGCGGTTCGGCGATCGTGTAGTAGGTGCGTCGGCCTTCACGGTTGGCAGTGAGGAAACCGCACCGCTGCATCAGCCGCAGGTGTTCGGAGGCCATGTGGCTGGCAATGCCGCACGCCTCGGCGAGTTCGCCCACCATGTAGCGGCCCTGCAGCAGCATCTGCACGATCCGCAGCCGGTGGGGGTGGGCGAGCGTTCGCAGGCATTCGGCGGCTTGCGTGAGCGACTCAAGCGGCGTCAGCCGTGCGGCATCGCGTGAAGAAGCCTTCTGCGGCGGCTTGGCTGGTGGGGTGCGGGGCATGATGTGGCTCGCGGTGGTCTTGTGTCTTCTTGTAGATATATCGAAATGTTTCGATATGTCAATGCAGTTTTTTTGGTGGGTCGCTCGGGGTGAGCCCGGGGCTGCCCCTCCGGACGCTCACTGCGGGCCATC
>CALCGM010000012.1 GCA_937900985.1 uncultured Planctomycetaceae bacterium
TCAATCCTCGGGCCGCTCGCCTTCGGGGGCCATCTTCACGAGCCTCGGCTGAAAGGTGCCGAGGGTGTCGACGAGGTCGGCCTGGGCGGCCATCACGGAGTGGATGTCTTTGTAAGCGTGCGGCACCTCATCGATGCCGGCGCTCAAGAGCTGCACGCCGCGGTCGCTGAGCAACTGCTTCACATGGGCCCAGCGGTAGGTGTTGCGGGCCTGCGTGCGGCTCATGCGTCGGCCGGCACCGTGGCTGGCCGAGTCGAGCGAGGCGGCCACACCGCGGCCGCGGACGATGAAACCGGGCGTGGCCATCGATCCCGGGATGATGCCCAAGGCCCCTGCTCCGGCCGGCGTGGCGCCCTTGCGGTGCACGACCACCGTCCGGCGGACGCCGTCGATCTCGTGCGCCTCCTGCCAGGCGAAGTTGTGGTGGTTTTCGATGCCGAGAATCGTCTCGACCCCGAGGTGCTCGGCGATGTGCCGGTGGATCAACGCATGGTTGGCCGCAGCGTACCCGCCCATCAGCTCCATCGCCTGCCAATACTCCTGGCCTTCCTCCTCATCGAGCGAGAGCCAGGAAAGGTGCCGCAGTTCTTTAGGCAGGGCGGCACACCGCTGCATCGCGAGCTTTGAGTAGTAGTCACACACCGCCGCGCCGGTTCCCCGTGAGCCGGAATGCGAGAGCAACGCGAGATACGTGCCCGCCGCGGGGAGGCCGAGAGCCGCCGTCTGCTCCGCATCGACCTCGAGCGTGCCAAACTCCACGAAGTGGTTGCCGCTGCCGCTGGTGCCGAGTTGCTGGTGGGCCTTGTCGCGGAGCCGCTGCGTGACGGGCGACACCTTCCAATCGGCATCGAGCACCGCATGCTCGCGAAGCTGCCCCCCGCCCCGTGGCCCACGGCCGGCAAACGACGCCCCCATGCCAAACCGCGTCTCGCGCTCGATGGCTGCTGTCAGCCGATCGGTCTGCTTTTCCAGCCACGCGGGCGGTGCGTCAAACACGCTCATCTTCATCCGGCAGGCGATGTCAACGCCGACCGCGTAGGGAATCACCGCGTTGTCGGTCGCCAGCACCCCGCCGATCGGCAGGCCGTAGCCGACATGCGCATCGGGCATCAGGGCCCCGGCCACAGCGACTGAGAGCTGCATGGCCGACTCCATCTGCCGCACAGCAGCCGGATCGATGTCCGCGCCCCACTGCTGCCAGGCCGTAGGCCTCTCCCGCGGCAGAAACGCAGGATCCGGCGGCGGCTCCTCATGCGTGAGCAGCGCCGTCGCCAGCCGGCCAAGGAAAGGCTCTCCCTGATGCTCCTCGGGCGCCCGCACCACCGCCGCCACCTGCCGCCGCAGTTTCTTCTCCGCCACCCCAGCCGCCCGCATCTCGGCCGCGAGCTCTGCCGCCAACGGCACCAACCCAGCCGGCACGCCGATTGATTCGAGAATGCGGTGGTTCATCGCGCAGCACCAGTCGGAACTTCATCGCTTGCGTGTGTCAGTCGGCGTCAACGACAGCGACCCAGATTTCCACTCCGAGTGCGCTGGCAATGCGGCTGAGCGTCTCGATGGTCGGATTCGCATCAGGATTTGATTCAAGCCGCGATAAGCGGGCTCGGTCGATTCCGGAGAGTCGCTGAAGTTCCGTCAAACTGAGGCCTCGCTCCTGACGTTTGGCCTTGAGTGCCTGCACGGCTTCCTGCAGCCGGTCATGCAACGCCAACGCAGAACGGCCTCGTGCAGCAATCGACGGTTTGCTCTGCTCCACATCTTCGATGATCTCGCGATGCCGCGACCGTTCAGCCGCTGATAGCGGCCGTCTGATGCGTTTACGGATCGTTGCTCGGTTTGCTGCACGTCCCATGCACGTACCTCAATCAAGTTCAAACGCTGTCACGGGCAGAATCGTCATCGCATCACTCATCTCATACACGACAGCGAGTTCTCGTCCCTCTCATGTTCGCCCAAGAGCGATCCAGCGATTGCTGCTTCCCGAGCGTTGTTTGCTGATCGCGTTCATCCGGACTTCCTCCGCCTCTCCCGGAGAAACGCCATGTTCGGCAAGATGCGCGACGTTGCCGTGCGGCCTCGAATCATCCCACACGATGTCGAACCACGGCATCGACGCTGCCCTTGGTCGGTGTTGACTTATTCTACACGGCCTGCCCGAACCAGTCTGCCAAAGCCAAATGGGGGACTGAAGTGAAGAAGGTGCTCGCCAAACGGACGGGGACCATCCAGGCAGACCTGATCATCGTGCCCGCCATTGGCGGGCCGAGCGGCAGCGAGTATCTGGCGTTGGCAACCGCCATGACGGCTGCGGCAGCGAACATCGACGGGCTGGCCCTGCTCGATCCGCCCACCGCGCTCGTGCAACAGGCGGCTGCGGATCCCGCCACGCACGACCCCGCCCTGGTTGCTCTCGCCGAGCAGATCCGCGGAGCCGTCTCGAGTCTAGCAAACGCCGCGCTCTACTCATCCCCGATGGTGGGACCGAGCACCTACGGCGAGACGCCGGCCTCCGTGGCAGCTGCCACCGTGATCGCTCAGAACGATGCGGACGTCGGCACCTGGGGGCGCTCCGGCTGGCATGCGTGCCGTGCTGCCGGCGAGGCCACCTCTTCAGTCGTCGATCAGTTTGGCCGGTTCGCTCAATGCCGCGGGCGTGAACCCGCTGATGCTCCAGGAGGGCGAGCCGGTGATCTGGGGTGCCCGCACGCTCTCCACGCGACTTCCCTAGCAGTACATCGCCAACAGCCAAACGCTCAAGACGATCCACAAAACGATCCAGCGGGGCTTAACGAGCTATGTCTTCCAGCCCAACACGGCCGCCACCTGCCAGTCGGCAGCCAGCTCCGCCCCGGCTCCCGGTTGAGGAGATCCTGGCACCTCACGGTGCTCTGATGCAACCGAGACAAGCTCTCCGAGCGACACAAAGGCATTTCAAGACGCCCACAACTTCTTCAACGGCACGGCAAGAAAGCCAGAGATTCCCAACGGCACCACGCTCTCTCCGTCGTAGAAAACAACCCCGCCCTGGAAGTCGCGTCCTGCCTGTTCAGCCAATCGTCGCAAGCCCCGCCCGTCTGATGCCGAGACCGTCGCCGACGCTTTCACCTCAATCCCCCAGACCTTTCGCCCCCGCGTGATGACACAGTCCACTTCAACCTGGTCCTTGTCACGGTAATGCCAAAACCGCAGGTCGGGATCCGTCCACCCTGCCTGCGCAACAAGTTGCTGAACCACGAAGGATTCCAGCAAGTGCCCGAAGCGGGCTCGCTTGGCATTCCAGTCGTCCGGATGGAGGTCCGCCAGGGTGGCGGCAACCCCGCTGTCACAGACGTGCACCTTGGGAGCCTTGATCAACCGCTTGGCGGAGTTTCTGTGCCAGGCGGGAAGAACACGAATTAGAAACAGCCGTTCGAGAACTGACAGATGACGAGCAACCGTCTGTCGATCAACATCCAGATCATTCGCCAGGGAGGACGCGTTGAGCAGTTCTGCGGTTCGATGGGCGAGGAGTTCGAGAAGCCGGGCGACGTCGTCGGTGTCCTTGATTCTGGCGATATCCCGTGCATCCCTTTCCATGAGCGAGCGAATGTACTGTCGATGCCACTGCCGAGCCCGCGACTGAGATCGCCGATTGGGTTCTGCATAACCTCCGCTTGTGATGCGTTCTGGAAGAACAGCCCGCCCCTCGCCGTCCCGCGTCTGCAGCGGCTCGACGAGTTCACCTTGGAGAAAATGACTGAGGAACAGGCCGGGGACATCTTCCTTTTCAGCCTCCGCAAATGGCTGCAGGTACAGACACTCCATGCGCCCAGCGAGTGAATCAGCAAGCGTCGGGAGTTGAAGAAGATTCGCGGAACCCGTGAGAAGAAACATGCCCGGGCGACGATCACGGTCAACGCGTCGTTTGATCGCCAAGAGCAGCCCCGGCACACGCTGCACCTCATCGATCGTGACCTTGTCCGGCAACTGCCTCACGAACCCCACAGGATCAAAAGTCGCCGCCTGCAGCAGGTTCTGGTCATCGAGCGTGATGTACACTCGCCTCTCGGAGAACATACCGGCGAGAGTCGACTTCCCAGCCTGACGCGCACCGAGCAGGCAGACGACCGGCGTGTCCGCGAGTGCGTCCTCAATGGTGGGTTGGAGCAAACGGCGGATGAACGGAGCCGATTCGACCATTTGCTGCATTTTAGTGCGTCCAACTGTGGCACGTCAATGCGGACAAACGTGGCTTAGCCTGCCGTCCGTTCGTGGCTTGCGAACGCAAGACTCAGCGCCCGGTGAGCCAACGCTCAGCCGTCCGGGTCGTCGATCAGCTGCTGCAGCCTCTCGGCGTGGAGAGGCACGAGCCTGGGGAGCCAGCTGGCGTCGACCAGGCCGAGGGAGAGCATGTCACGCAGGTGCATGCGGTCTTTGTCGCGAAACGAGTTGAGCTTCATCCGCACGAGGGCTTCAAGGTCGACCACCTGATAGTCGTCGGCCTGGGTTCGCTCCTCGACAGTCGCCGTGGGCAGCGGATAGGAATCCCGCACCTTCTCACCAGCAAACAGCAGATGGATCGCATCACGCGGGCTGCCGTCGGGCCCGTCGAGAAAGCAGACGACATCCATCACCTCAGCCGGCACAAATCCCGCCGCCTCAAGGGCCGCGGTGATCGCCGGAAGGTCGCTGCGGCGGACGAGAATGTCGACATCCTGGGTGGTCCGTACAGCCGCCCGATCCACACGGGCCACCCACGCCGCCACCGCATTCCCGCCAGCCACCGCATACGGGATGCCCGCCTTCTCCAGGGCCGCGGTTGCCCGCAGGGCACGTTCACGAACAGCTTCCACGGCTTCGATCATCCTCTGCCAGGAGAAATCTTTCAGTTCAACGCCCACGCCACTGCCTTTCCAGCTGCTGCCCGCTCCGCTTGCGTGGAGTGTATCCCCGCAGCTTCGCACGCGTCGACTCTCAAGGGGCCTCGCCCGCAGGCAACCAGCCGCTTCCTGATCCACCGTCTCAGCCGTTCGGTGCACACTCAGCCTGGCGGTGATGCAGCCCAACATCGTTGTCGAACAGTCCCTCCAGCGGGAAGCGGCGGGTTTGCCGTATGATGGGAGCATGTGGCTGCTTGCTGAAAAACGTGAACGTCGTCGACAGCGGGATCGGGAACTCGCCGGCCGCTGCAGGGCGCTGCTTCGCGCTTCGCTTGCTCGGCATGCCTCCGGCACCACCGTCTGGGTGTATGGGTCGCTGGTGAAACCGGGCCGCTTTCACGAGTGGTCCGACGCCGATGTTGCCTTGGAGTCGCTGCCAGCTGGCATGAGCCTCGAGCTTCTCCAGAGCCTCCTCTCCGCCGACGTTGGCCGCGAGGTGGATGTGTGCCTTCTCCCCCGCACCCGGCTGCGGGCTGTGATCGAGCGCGAGGGTGAACGATGGACCGCATAGCCCTGCAGATCCTTGAAGACAGTTGGAAGCACGACGCTCGTGTGATGCAGCGAGCCACCGACACGCTCCAGCTTCGCCTCCAAGAACAGACAGACGGCCGTTGGGCGGCTGCGGCGTTTGAGATCAACCGCATCTACAACATCATGGAAAAAGCATTCGAGCGGCTCTGCGAGGCGTTTGAAAATCACTTTGAAAAGTCAGGTCGGTATCACGACAGCCTGATCGAACGAGTGACGCTCGACTTGCATGGTATCCGGCCGGCGTTTCTTCCTGCCGATGCCGTGCGAGACATACGTGAACTCAAAGGCTTCCGCCACCTGTTTCGCCACGCCTACGATCTCGACCTCGACCCTGCTCGCGTCACGGCTGCCGCCGAAAATGCCACCCGCTGCGTAGCCCGCTTCAACGGCTGGGCGGACGGCGAGCGGTTGAGCCGGAGGCGGCAACCCACGGTCAGCGGCTCATGCGGGCGCCGGGGGTGACCAGGTCGTTGAAACGGTCCACTGGCTCGTGCGCCGACCAGGCAATGCCTCGCAGGAGCAGGATCCGAAAAAGAGGGTCGTCGAAGGTCCAGCTGTAGTGGCCTGGAATGCTGACGAAGACGCGGCCTTCGCCCACTTCCTTCACCCAGAACTGCGGGGTCGGCAGCCCATCTTCGTGGCTCGTTGCCAGCACCGTCAGCCCCGACGTGTCGCCGATCAGCTTCCAATAGCTCTCGTCGTAGAGGGCGAGGCTTGAGAAGTTGCGGGTGATCGGATGCTCACGATCCTTGAAGTCGAGCTCCAGCGGGCCATGACGGAACGAGATTGCTGCATCGCTCGCAAGCCCGATTCTCCGTGAGAACTCTGCGGCTTGGTCGCGTCCGTCCACCGCCCAGTGGATATACACGGCTCCGCCACCGCGGGCGAGAAAGGCATCCATCTCCTGCGGTCGCCGGTCAGCGAAGCTGCCGCGTTGGAAAAACACCAGCACGTCAGCGGCGGCCAGCTGCTCCCGTGAGGGAAACTCCCGTGCCTGCGTCACGCTGACGTTCTCCGCGGCCGCGAGCAGTTGCACCCACCGTTCACGCCAGGCTGGGTAGTCGTGCTCCCCTGGGCCATGGTCCTTTTCGCCGTCGACGAGCACGATCGAGAGCGACCGTGTCGCCACTGCTGGCTCGCTCCCAGCAAGCGCCGCCGACACCTCTGCTGTTGAGCGAACCGGCGGAGCATCGAGCGGTGAATCGAGCGGCATCGCTGGCGGGGCGGTGAGCAGATACGTGAAGAGGTCGCGCACCTGCGCTTCCGAGAGCTTCTCAAGGAGCCCCTGTGGCATCACCGACACCGGCGACGGCTGCATCCGTTCGATCGCGTCTTTGTCGAGAGCCGTCCACCGCCCGTCACCATCTCCGAGCATCAGCGAACCTTGCCGCGTCTGCAGGATCCCCGTGAGCACGCGACCATCGGCGAGGTGGACGACATGAGTCGTGAAGTCTGGATTGATCGCGAAGCTTGGATGGCGGATATCGCGATTCACGCTCGCAAAATCGCGGTGAATCAGGTTGCCGAGATCCGGCCCGATCGAGCCGCCGCCGTTCACCGCATGGCACTTTCCGCAGCCGGCAGCCTCCGACAGAAACACCCGCCGTCCGCGGCCCCAGCTGCCTCCCGTGAGTTCCGGGATGTGCCGAGCGGCAGCAGCGATCGGCTCCCCCCCGACACTCGCCCAGGGAAGAATAAAACGATGCAGGGGAAGCGGTCGTTCGCTCCCGTCCTCATTCGTGTGGAATGAGATATTCAGCCGCGGAACGCGGAGTCCCCCGGTCGCCAGCACCAGCGAAAGCTGCACGGGTTTGCGGACACCAGGCGGCGCTGTGAACGAAGCCAAGCAATCCCCGGCAGCATCGCTGACGATCCTCACCGCGAGCGGCTCCCCTGCCACGGAGGCTGACAGCTCGATCGCACGGTCGCTTCTGATCGTGACTGTCGCCGTCTCCGGAGGCCACTCGTGATCGAGCGTGCTCCCCGGCTGCACCGCGGGACGGAGCAGCTCGTTGAGGTCAAGTGACGTCGCCAACTCGAGCGTGCCAGGCCGCGCGAGGCCCGCCCAGAGTTCGTCATGTCCGGCTGAGCCTTGCGTCAGCCTCCGTGACACGGCCAGATCCAGATGGGGAATCCAGCCAGCTGCCGTCGTCGCCACCGGCGGCTCCGCAACCGGCTGGCCTTCGGTCACAGGAGTCCAATCGACGACAACGCCGTCGGTGGAGGCATCGACGTCGATGTGTGGATGCTGAGGAAGCGAGCCTGGCGGAAGCGTTTCCGCATCGATCCCCGCCGCCCAGGGAAGCGACACGGCCAGGTGCGTCCGCGTGGTGAGCGGCTCGGTGCCCAACGCCATCGTGCGGCGATCAGCCGTCAGGGCAGCCGACACCACGCGAAGGCGGTGCCGCGGAGCGAGTTTCTGCATCTGCACCACCGCGTAGGGCGGCTCGAGCGTTTCAAAACGATCGCCAGCACGCACAAAGGCTCCATGCTCCACGACGGTCTGAGCGGCGAGCCCCGACACTGCCGCCGGCTCGATCGGTTGATCGAAGGCGACGCGGATCTCGTGTGGGCCCTCGGCCCACACGGCTACCGGCCTCGGAGCATCGATGTGGCTGGTGGAGATGCGAAAGAGTTTACCGATGCCGGCCGGGCCGGTGCCCCAGTCTGGTGGCCCTGAATGGCAGGCAACGACAAGATCTCCGTTGGCCGCCACACACGCGTCCACGCAGAGCATCTGCAACGCGGCCACGAGCTGACTGGCCGCGACATACCCCTCTTGCGTGGGCACGAGCGTGGTTCTCCAGAGCTTGCCACGCGACTCACCGCAGACGATCGCATCACCCGCCCACCACGCTGACCCGAACGGCCGCTGACTCGACACGCCGGGGTTGAACACCATGCCACAGGTCGACTGATGCTGCGGGCCGTAGTCGAAGGTCGAGGGCTCATCGATCACGAAGGGGTTGTTCCGCGGATGCCGTGGCGGAAAGCCGAAGTGCCGTTTCCCGGTGACATTCTGTCGCGGCGCGGTGCCATCAAGCCGGATGTGGAGCAGCTCGTCGAACGGGTTGCCGTTGGGCAGCCATGTCGCCCCCTCCTGCTCAGTGCAGAAGAGATCGCCATGGTCGTTGAAGGCCAGTGCGATCGGAAATCGGATACCCGTGCAGACGGTCTCACGACGGGAAAGGTCGGGGCTGATGCGTTGGATCGTGCCGCGTTCGTCATGCACGTCATACCGACTCAGACCTTCAGCGTCTAAGAGATAGGCATTGGAATAGTCGGCAACATCCAGGGCGAAATAGAGGCTGCCGTCGCTGCCCATCGCCAAGCCTGTGGCATCGACGTTTTGCGTGATCTCCTTCCAACCATCCGCGACGATCCGTTCGTCGTCGGCGATCTCGTCACCGTCGTGATCGAGTAGCAGCGAGACCTTCCCCTTCGACGCCACAAACATGCCGTTGCCATGTTCATAGCCGGGCGGCGTGGGCAGCAGACCGATCGGCCCCCGGAGGCTGCCTGCGTTGCGATACCACAGCGAGGCGGTGTCTTCGAGGCCATCCCCATCCGTGTCGCGAAGAAGATGGATGTCGCCGCCGTAGCCAAGCGTGATGAGCGTGCCGTCGGCCCGGAATCGGACGTTGTTGACATTGGGCAGCGTGACGGGCATCTCGCGGACGGCAAACCCGGGCACCAGCATCTGGATCGCGGGCGGATTCTCGACAAGCTCAAGCGGCACGCCGCCTTGGCGAGCGGCAGGAAGTGTTTCTGCGAGCGCCTCAGCAGTCGCCGCATGCCGCGCGGTCAGGCTCTCGCGAACGTCTGCCGCTTCCGCCGCCGTGAGCACACGGTCAAACAGCAGCAGCTCCGCGATGTCGCCGGGCAGGCTCCCGCGAACCTCCTGCCGCCCCGGACCATTGGTGTAGTACCGCCCGCCCAGCGTGAGCTCGTCGAGTGAGAGCGACTCTGCCTCGAAAGGACGCGACCCTTCTGCCCGACCGTCGAGAAACAGGCGAACTTCACCTGCAGACGCATCGATGACAGCCTCCCACACATGCAGGCTTCCGAAGGCAGCCGTCGAGGCCATCAGATCACGGGCGCCACCAAACCCTTTTCCCTCGACATTGACCACGTCTACCGCCCTCGTTGGCCCTGGACCAAGATCGAGCGTGACACCCGACTCGTAATCCCGCTGACCTGGGGCGTTGGCCGCAAAGAAGCCGCGGAAGTCTCCCGGATTGGTATGCGCCGCTGCGACCACGAAGAGCGTCAGCGAGTCGCACGAGCGTCCGCCGCTGACACAACGGAGGTGATCGTCGCGGCCATCGAACCGCAGCACGCGGCTGCTCCCCACGGGCACTGCCACGGGCCGCGCCGCCTCATCTGGCTGCACAAACGCTTCACCGACCGCAGCGCGGTTCTCGATCGATGCGACGGGGCCCGCGGCCGCATCCTCGGCGTCGACCCAGACAATGAGCCCGGCGGGATGGACCGTGTCGGCATGGCACCGCCCAGCCACGAGCACCGCCAAAGACACGAACCCCGACATCACCCAGCGGACCGGCAAAGCCATCATGAATCTCCACTCCTTGCCGACGGTCACCTCGCCGGCATGGTCCTCTCCAGCCGCGGGGCTCGCCATCCGTGCCGTGAACGGCTGTCAGCCCGTCAGGAGCTATCGTAGCCGATCGCTCTACCGGATCGCGGGGTACGAGCGTGGCCTCCTTCGGGCTACGATAAAGCAGAAGAGCGAACGACCTCGACGAATGAGGAACTCAGGCTGTGCAAAGACTTTCTCGACGCGGTCCTGCGAGGCTGGCGTGTCTCTCGATCGCGACGGCAGCCACGGTGCTGCCGGCGCTGATCGGACGGGGCCTGCCAGCTGCCGAGGTCGACTTCACCCGCGACGTGCAGCCGATCCTGGCGGCCAACTGCCTGGCCTGTCATGGCTTTGATGCGGAAAGTCGTGAGGCTGGGCTGCGGCTGGATGTGGCCGAAGCCGCCACCGCTGCGCTCGACTCAGGAGCCACCGCCATCGTGCCGGGCGATCTGGCCGCCAGCGAGCTCGTGGCGCGGATCGACAGTGATGACGAAGACCTCGTGATGCCGCCACCGGATTCTGGCCACGCCCTGACGCCGGAGCAGAAGCAGGTGCTCCGCGACTGGATTACTGCTGGCGCGGCGTTTGAGCAGCACTGGGCGTTTGTGCCGCCGGCGGTGCGGCCGCTGCCGCGAGTGGCAGGCATCGCACACCCCGTCGATCGTTTCATCGCCCGCCGTCTGCACGACGCCGGGCTCGACTTCGCCCCCGAGGCCCCGCCGGAAACCCTGCTGCGGCGGCTGCATCTCGACCTCACTGGCCTGCCCCCCACGCTCGAAGAGCTCGACGCCTTTCTCAGCGACTGGGCCCACGCACCAGAGGCCGCCTATGAAACCGCGGTCGATCGCCTGCTCGCCAGCCCACACTACGGCGAGCGGCTCGCCCGCTGGTGGCTCGACATGGCCCGCTATGCCGACAGCAACGGCTACTCAATCGATGGCCCCCGTGAGATCTGGGCCTGGCGCGACTGGGTGATTGCCGCGGCCAACGACGACATGCCGTTTGACCAGTTCACCATTGAGCAGCTCGCCGGCGACCTGCTGCCCGAGGCCACGCTCTCCCAGCAGCTGGCCACCGGCTTCCATCGCAACACCCCGATCAATCAGGAAGGCGGCATCGACAAGGAGCAGTTTCGCATCGACAGCGTGTTTGACCGCGTGGCCACCACCGGGGTTGTCTGGCTGGGGCTTTCGGTCGGCTGCGCGCAGTGCCACGACCACAAGTTTGATCCGGTCAGCCAGCAGGACTACTACCGGCTGTTTGCCTTCTTCAACACGCAGGACGAGCCGCAGATCGCGGTCAAGGCAGACGACCTCCCCTTCCCCGCGACCGCGCCGCCTGAGGAACACGACAAGGAGGGCAAACCCAAGCCGGCCACGACTTCGTTTGTGCTTCGCGAACGTAGCGAGCCGCGGACAACGACCGTCTTCGTGCAGGGCGACTTCACGCGGCCGGCCGATGTGGTCACGCCCAACACGCCCGAGGTGCTGCCGCCGCTGGCGACGGCTCAAGCCACCACCAGCCTTCCCAGCCGGCTCGACCTCGCCCGCTGGCTGGTCTCCGCGGAAAACCCACTCACCGCTCGGGTGACCGTCAACCGCATCTGGCAGCGGCTCTTCGGCGCGGGGCTCGTGGCGACCGACAACGACTTTGGCCTGATGGGCACGCCGCCATCGCATCCGGAACTGCTCGACTGGCTGGCGATCGAGTTTGTCCACCGCGGCTGGAGCCTCAAGGCCCTGCACAGGCTGCTGGTCACCTCGCGGACCTACCGTCAGTCGTCGGTGGCGTCGCCGGCCGTTGCCGAGGCCGATCCAGCCAACCGGCTGCTCTCGCGGCAGCAGCGGCTGCGGCTCGACGCTGAGATCGTCCGCGATGTCGGCCTCACCGCCAGCGGCCTGCTGGTGCCGGCGCTCGGGGGCCCGCCGGTGTTCCCCCCGATTCCCGCAGGGGCCACCGCCCTCAACCAGGTCAAACGCAACTGGAACACCAGCACCGGCGACGACCGCTACCGCCGCGGCCTCTACACCTTTCTTTATCGGGCCACGCCGCCGCCGTCGCTCGCGGTCTTCGACGCCCCGCCGGGGATCACCGCCTGCACGCAGCGGAATCGCAGCAACACCCCGCTGCAGGCCCTGGCCCTGCTCAACGACGAGGCGTTTCTGGAAATGGCCGAGTCGCTCGCCGCCGTGATCGAAGCCGACGGACTCGAAGCGGCGTTTCGACGCTGCACCTCCCGGCGGCCCCAGCCCGACGAGACCACCGTGCTGCGAGCCCTCACGCCGCTGGAAGCAGCCAGAGCCCTATTAAACCTCGACGAAACGATTACCCGTGAGTGAGAACGCAAGCGGGACGGGTCCTTGGGCCGCGATGCGACTCACAAGCGGGACGGGGCCTTGGGCCGCGAAGCGACCGGCAAGCGGGACGGGTCTTTGGGCCGCGAAGCGGCCTCGGCGAAGCCGAGGTGCCTTTGGCACCCAAAGACCCGTCCCGTTCAATACGCTCACCACTCCCTCGGAGCTCCACCATGCACGATGCTGACCATGCCGTCGCCAAGGCTGTTCGGGCCGCCACGCTGCATGCCCACACCCGCCGGCATTTCTTCGCCGACTGCGGTGTTGGGGTGGGGGCGATGGCGCTCGGCTCCCTGCTTGGCAGCAGCAACCAGGCTCAGGCGAGCACCGAACCGCTCGCCCCGAAGCCGCCGCACTTTCCGCCGAAAGCCAAGCGGGTGATCTTTCTGTTTATGGCTGGCGGCCCCTCGCAGCTCGACCTCTTTGACCACAAGCCGCAGCTGACGTCCTACAGCGGCCAGCGGATTCCCGAGAGCTTCACCGCCGGCAAGCGGTTTGCCTTCATGGATTCGAGCAACGGCTTCAACCTGCTGGCGACCAAGCGGTCGTTTGCCCAGTACGGCGACTGCGGCGCGTGGGTGAGCGATCTCTTGCCACACACGGCCAAGATCGTCGACCGGCTGACCTTCCTGAAAACCTGCTCAGCCGACCTCTTCAACCACGCCCCCGCCAAGCTCTTCATGAACACGGGCACCGGTCAGTTTGGCCGGCCGAGCATGGGCAGCTGGATCACCTACGGCCTCGGCAGCGAGTCGACCGACCTGCCCGGCTTTGTGGTGTTGCAAAGCGGCCCCCGCGGCCCACGCGGTGGAGCCGTGCTCTGGGGAAGCGGCGGACTGCCAAGCTCTTTTCAAGGCGTTCCCTTCCGCAACACCGGCGACCCGATCCTCAATCTCTCCACGCCCGAGGGCATTGAGCAGGCAAGCCAGCGCCGCGTGGTCGATGCGGTGCGGCAGCTCAATCAGCAGAGGCTGGCCAACACCGGCGACGCCGAGATCGCCACCCGCATCGCCGGCTACGAGATGGCCTTCCGCATGCAGGCCAGCGCACCCGAGCTGACCGACATCTCCGGCGAAACCGCCGAGACGCTGAGCCTCTACGGCATCCAAGATCCCGGCGAGTCGACCTACGCTCGCAACTGCCTGCTGGCCCGGCGGCTCGTCGAACGCGGCTCGCGGTTTGTGCAGCTCTACCACACCAACTGGGACCACCACGGCGGCCCCACGGAAAACCTGGAAACCCACCTGCCGCAGGTCAGCGGTGAGATCGACCAGGCCTCTGCCGCGCTCGTGCTCGACCTCGACCGCCGCGGCCTGCTCGACGACACGATTGTGATCTGGGGAGGCGAGTTTGGCCGCACGCCGATGGGGGAAACCCGCGAGAGCACCGGCCGCAACCACCACATCGATGCCTTCACGATGTGGTTTGCCGGAGGCGGCTTTCGACCAGGGTTCACCTACGGCGAAACCGACGAGTTTGGCTTCGGGCCGGTCTCGGGGGCCACCCACGTCCGCGACGTCCACGCCACGCTGCTGCATCAGCTCGGCCTCGACCACGAGCGGCTCTCGATCCGCTCCCAGGGCCTCGATCAGCGGCTGACCGGCGTTGAGCCGGCCCGGGTGCTCCACGAGCTGCTGACATAAAGTCGCGCAAGCGGGACGGGGCGGTAGCCGACGCGCAACCCGCAAGCGGGACGGGTCCTTGGGCCGCGGAGCGGCCTCGGCGAAGCCGAGGTGCC
>CALCGM010000013.1 GCA_937900985.1 uncultured Planctomycetaceae bacterium
GTGGCTGCTGGAGAAGGTCGGCATGACGATGCGATCGTGATGTGCCGCTACGACGCCCTCCCCGATACGTTGATGCCCCAGTCGTCTGGGCCGCTGGCCGGAGAGGCCGGCGTGGAGGTGCGACAGAAGTTTGTTGCCATGCCCACGGTCGCCGCCCTGACTGCATGCGGGGCGATCGAGCCTCGCTTTGAAGAGGCCCGAGCCGACGATATCAAGGGGGAGGCCTGGGTGGTGACGCTGGCGGTGCCCTGCCCGGAGGCCTCGGAGGGTGAGGTCCGGCTCGATGTGACCGTCGAGCGAGATCCGACCATCGGTGAGACCGACCGATGGCTGATCACCGGCCACACGCTGCAGTAGGGACGGCCTCGTGTGGGCGGTCAGGCGGTGTCGGAGCTGAAGCACCGCACCTCGTCGATGGATCCGCAGCCGGCTGCCAGCATGACGAGGCGATCGAAGCCGAGCGCAGCCCCCACGCCTTCGGGCATTGCGTCGCCATGGGCTGCGATCAGTTTCTCTGGAACAGGCAGCGGGCTGCGGCCGTCGGCTGCCCGCACGGCGTTGGCATCGCTGATCCGTTGCCGCAGTTCTGCGGCAGAGGTCTCTTCCTCCCAGCCGTTGACCAGCTCCACACCACGCACAAAGAGCTCGAAGCGGCGAGCCACGGTTGGGTCGCCGGGGTCGATTCTGGCAAAGGCCGCCTGCGAGCGGGGCCAGGCTTCGAGCATCGCCGGTCGCTCGTGGCCGAGCTGCGGAGCCACGGCTTCCGAGAGGAGCAGCTCAAACAGCCGGTCGAAGCGGACAGGCTCGGGATCCGCTTCCCAGCCCTGGGGAAGTTCGATCCTGCCGCGGACCGCGGCCTCGGCCAGGCTGTCGGCGTCGGCCACGGCCAGATCGACAGTGGCATGGCGGGCAAAGGCCTCGCGGCAGCTGAGCCGGTCGATGCCGCTGCTGCCGAGCGTTGCCGCGGTGAGCTGCTCAAGCAGCACGGCCGTGTCGTCGAGCGTCGTGCCAGGGGCATACCACTCCAGCAGAAGAAACTCGATGTCGTGTCGACTGCCTCGCTCGCCGTCGCGAAACGCGTGGGCAAACTGATAGATCGGCCCTGCATCGGCGGCCAGCAGCCGCTTCATCAAGGCCTCGGGGCTCGCCTGCAGGAACCGCTCTCGGCCCTCGACGGTGTGCAGCCGCAGCGGCTCGATGTGCGGCTCGGGCAGCACCTCCAGCGAGAGCACCGGCGTGTCGACTTCCAGGAAGCCGCCGCGGTCGAAGACCGTTCGCACCGCCTGCCGCACCGTCTGTCGCAGGCGAAGAATCTCACGGGTGTGCTGCATGCCCGAGCCGCACCAGCCGATGGTCAGCTGGAGGCCTCCGGAACAAGCTTCGCCGTTTCCCGATACACGAGCACCGGGCAGGGCGAGCGACGCACGACGCCCTCCGCCACGCTGCCCATCAGCAGCCGCGACATGCCGGTTCGGCCATGCGTGCCGAGCACGATCATGCCCGCCTGCTCTTCCTCAGCGATCCGCACGATCTCGGTGGCTGGGTCGCCCATCGTGAGCTTGTGGGTGAACTCGATCGACGCATCGCTCGGTCGCACGTCTTCAAGCATCTTCATGATCCGCTCCGAGCTCGGCTCCGGCAGGCCGTAGTAGAGCTCGCCACCACCGTAGGCCAGGGGCGGCTCTTCAACATGCAGGATCACGAGCTTCGCATGCCGCTGCTTGGCGAGCGCCTCAGCATGCTCAAGGGCTGCATCGCTGGCATGGGAGAAGTCGGTGGGAAAGAGGATCGTGGCCATGGCAACAACTCCAGAAGGAACCCGTGGGAGGTGGTCGAGCCGAACACCTACCTAAGTATTCTACGCAACTTGCCGTCTGCAGTTCGCCTCGCTCTGCTACCGCAGCCGCATCCCCGGCAGGGCACCGCTCTCGGGGCTGATCAGGTAGACACCGGGGGCACCCTCACCACTCGCGGCCACAACCATGCCCTCGCTGAGACCAAACTTCATCTGCCGCGGAGCGAGGTTGGCAACGACGACAACCAGCCGCCCCACGAGACTGGCTGGCTCGTGGTAGCCCTTGATGCCCGCGAAGATCGTGCGGGTGGCATCGCCTCCGAGGCTGACGGTGAGCTTCAGCAGCTTCCTTGCCTCGGCCACCTCTTCGGCTGCCAGCACCCGTGCCACCCGCAGGTCGACCTTGGCAAAGTCGTCGATCGTGCACTGCTCGGCCAAGGGCTCGGCGGCAAGGGGCTCGGGGGAGTCGGCTGCGGTCTGGTCGGCTGGGGGCTGGGGGGTGTCGTCCATCGGAGTTCCTTGGGAAAGGGGAGGAGTGTCGTGCTGGGATGCGGCGAGCACCGCAGCGATCTGGTCGGCAGTCACGCGGGCCTTGAGCGGCCGGAAGGGGCTCACCGGGCAGCCTGCCAGCGGTGTCTGGGCCTGGCTCCAGGAATCAATCGGGCCGCCGACAAGCGCCGCGGCCTCCTCGGCCAGCGCCGGCATCACCGGCGCGAGGTAGACGATCAGCTGACGGAAGAGATTGACGGCAATGCTGGCAACGTCTTGCAGCTCGCCAGCGGCGTCGGGCCCAGCCTTGGCAAGCTTCCAGGGCTGCCGCTCATCGACAAACGCGTTGGCTCGGTCGGCCGCCTGCATGATGATCCGCATCGCTCGGGCGAGGTCGCCCGCCTCGTAGGCCGTCGCGATCTCCTCGCCTTCGGCCGCTGCTCGGGCAAACAGTCCGCCATCATCGGGATAGTCGGGCGACAGGCCACGCTCGGCGAGCCAGCGGACGGTGCGGCTGGCGAGGTTGACGATCTTGCCCACGATGTCGGCGTTGGCCTTGGCGAGAAAATCCTCGAGATCGAGGTCGATGTCGTCGATGCCGCCAGAGATCTTGGAGGCGTAGAAGTAGCGGAGCATCTCGGCGTCGACATGCTCAAGCCACGTGCTCGCCAGGATGAAGGTGCCTCGGCTCTTCGACATTTTCTGCCCGTTGACCGTCAGAAAGCCATGCACATGCACGGCCTTGGGCAGCCGCAGGCCAGCGGCTTCGAGCATCGCCGGCCAGAAGAGCGTGTGGAAGTAGGTGATGTCTTTGCCGATGAAGTGATGGATCTCAACAGCCGCAGCTTCGTCAGCTGGCCGCCACCAGGCGTCGAACGATTCGCCGTGCGCCTCGGCCCATTCGGCGGTGGCCGCGACGTAGCCGATCGGTGCGTCAAACCAGACATACCAGTAGTGGCCAGGGAAGTCTGGGATCTCAAAGCCGAAGTAGGGAGCGGGCCTGGAGATATCCCAGTCGCGAAGGGGCTCACCAAGGAAGTGGCCGGCGAGGTAGTTGGCGATCGGTGGTGCCAGTGCTCCGGATCGCTGGGTCCATTCCTCCAGGAAGCCATGCTTCTGCTCGAGTTCGACGAAGAGGTGCTCGGCAGACCGCACCTCCGGTGGGCTGCCCGAGAGGGTGCTGCGAGGGTCGATCAGGTCAGCAGGGCTGTAGGTCGCGCCGCAGGCCTCGCAGGAGTCGCCATACTGGTCGGCCGCACCGCACCGTGGACAGGTGCCTTTGACGAAACGGTCGGCAAGAAAGACCCCGGCCTGCGGATCAAACAGCTGCTGCACCTCACGGCTGACAACGAGGCCTGCTGCTCGCAAACGCTGCCAGATTTCTCCGCAGAACTGGCGGTTGGTTGGGCTGTCGGTTGAGCCGTAGTGGTCAAAGGCGACATGGAAGCCTGCGAAGTCGGCCTGGTGGGCCTGCTTCATGTCGGCAATCACCTCCTGCTCGCGGCGGCCCTCCGCCTTGGCTCGCAGCATG
>CALCGM010000014.1 GCA_937900985.1 uncultured Planctomycetaceae bacterium
TGAGCAGCCTCGGCTCGAGCCAGATGGTGCGGTCGAGCACGTCGCCGTCGTCGGTCGGTTCGACCACGAGCTCCAGCCAGCGGGCCTGAGCGAGGTCGACGGCAATCTCCAGGGGCGGCTCGCCGCCGCGAAGGATGCCGCTTTGAAACACGGTGCGGGCGGCCTGCGGGCTGGCGCCTCCGCGGATGCGGATCACCACGCTCCCCCCCTGCCCTGCTGAGTCGTCGACCGCCACGGCGGCCCGCAGGCCTTCGGCGGCCAAGCCCGCCGGCAGCCAGTAGGCCACGCGGGCCGCGGCGTGCAGGCCCAGGCCGGTGAACGCCGGTCGGCCGCGGGCGGCGACGGGCTGGCCCGTGAGTGTGGTGCGAGTGGTGATCGGCCATGCGGGGCCAAACAGCGGCGTCTGCTCGGCGTTCGCCGGCACCATCCAGGCGAGGGGCATCCGCTGCCTGCCTGTGGCAAGCAGGCCGGTCACGGCGTCTCGTGGGCAGCGGATCGATGGATCGGGCCGGTCGAGCGGCGCTGCGGGCCGCAGCAGGATGTCGTCGTGGCGGCTGGGGCTGGCGGCCTGTGGAGCACCGGCTGGCTGCAGGCTCTCAACGGCGAGCCGGGAGCCATCCTGCAAGCCGACGATGGCCGCGGTGTGCGATCGCTGCTCGTCGAGGCTGCCTGGGGGGGCTGACGGAGCCGTGATCGCCTGCACGCGATGGAGCGGGATGGCCGCGGTCACGGCTGCCGCTCGGCTGTCGGGGTCGTTTGAGACGGCAACGCTGGCGACAGCGGAGCCGGCACGGATGACGACCGAGCGGCTGCGGAGGATGTCGCCGTTGGTGAGCTGGAGGTGCAGCCATGCCGCATCCACGGCAGCAGGCACGCGTGCCGAGGAGGCTGCCGACGCCTGCCAGCCCTCAACCGCGGCCAGTGGAAGCCTGACACGGCCGAGCAGCGGGCTCTCGAGCACGACCGCGGTGTCGCTCCAGGCCACGAGATCGCCCGCAAGGACGCTGCCGTCTCTCAGGCGGAGCGACGGCCCGATCACCGCCGCTGGGCACTGGCCCCAGGAAAGCAGGCTGTCGGCGGCTACCTGCACGATCCCCTCCGCTGACCGCCACGTGCTGCCGTCGCTTGTCAGCGAAACGAGCTCAGCCTGCTGCGAACTGCCCGACAGCAGCTCAAGGCGGCCCGTCCGTGGCGAGGGGGCTTCGTCAGCAGCAGCTCCGCTCGCGTGCATCGCCAGCACAACCGCCAGGCCGACGAGGGCAGCCTTCGCGACGGCTGCTGGCCACGGTGTGTGAGCGAAACGCTCGTGACGACCGGGTGGTTTCATGGCGGTGTGCCTCGCTTCCAGCTCGGGAGGAGGCCGTTGGCCGTGGTCAGCGAGAGGATGGCTGCGGCGGTGCCATACTCGGGGCACGAGGGGTCGGGCCAGGAGCCGTCGTTCCGCTGGGCGGCGAGCAGGTCTGCGGCAGTGGCGGCATACCACGCTGCCCAGGCTTCCGGCCCCGTCTGCCAGGCTGCAGCAGAGCTGGCGAGGATGCCGTAGGCCGCATAGCCGTCGGCAGGATCGGGCGAGATTGGGTGCCGGAGGAGCCAGCCGCGGCCGGCTGCACGCACCTCGACGGCGTCGGGCGAACTCAGGCCAAGGGCGACGAGGGCTGCGGCGGTGCGGGCTGCGGCACTCGGGCCGGCGGCGGCCTGATAGCGAAAACCGCCATCAGCGTTTTGCAGACGCCGGAGATACCCAACGGCCTGATCGATCGTCTCTTCCGACACCGCAAGCCCCGACGCGGCAGCGGCCTCAAGGGCGACCACCATGGCTGCCGTCACGGAGATGTCGGCGTCGGCTCGTCGTGGCTGATACCGCCAGCCCCCCTCGTCGTTCTGTGTTTGCTCGATCAGCTGGCATGCCCGCCGGAGGGTGTCGCTGATCTCGGGCCGGCCGGATTCACCGGAAAGCTCGGCCAGGGCCTGAACCGCAAACGCATGCCCATACATTGGACCGTTGGCAGAGGCTTCGTTGCCGGCGATCAGGCCGTCGCTGCCGGCCCGGTCGAGCAGAAACCCGATGGCCCGCTCGCTGGCCGCGGCATGCGGGCCCGCCAGGCCGGTGCTGCCTGTTGAGGCCAGGGCCAGGAGCCCATGGGCGGTCACTGCCACACTCCCGCTCAATCGCTGCGACCCCCAGGAGCCATCGGGCCGCTGGGCCGCGACGAGCCAGGCCACGCCCCGCTCAACCGCCGCGGAGGCGGTGCCCGCATCGGGAGCCTCGTGAGGGCCCTCCGAGCGGTCATCGGCGGCAACGGCCGTCATCAGGGCCAGCGACCATGAGACCGCCGCCGCAGCGACGGCATCGACGGCAGCATCGAACCGGTCCGCCTGTGTGGCCTGGTTGAGGAGGCGGCGGTAGTAGCCGGGGGTGGCCGCGGGGTCTCGCGTTGCCGGCGGTGAACGACGTGGCGGCTCCCGAGGGGCAGCCGTGTGGGGAATCCAAACGCTGCCGCCGCGAGGTGGCGTGGTGGGGGGAGAGGGCGTTGCCGCCGCCGAGGCTGCCGCTGCGGGGCTCGCTGTCGGCTGGCCCGTTTCCGCTGTCGTGCTGGCTTCGTTCCGCGAGCTGCCCGTGGCGGTCACCGCCTCCGTGGCCTCCGCGGTGTTGCCTGCTGCATCGTCGAGTGGCGATCGGCGGGTGAGGGCTGCGGTCTGGTCGGCTGTCGCGATGGGTTTTTCGAGTACGTCGATCCGCCGACGGGCGGCCGCCGCCATGGAGGCCGTTGCGGGGCCGGAGAGCGGCGGCATGCCGAGGGTGGCGGCAACGGCCGACACGGAGTGGGCTGCGTCGCCGAGCTGCCGGCTCGCAGCGAAGAGACGGTTGTCGCAGAGGGCGGCGGCCAGATCGCCACCGGGCAGCAGGAGCTCACCATCAGGCCGAAGCACCGCTTCGCGAACCAACAGGCTGTGGTCAGCCGTGATGCCGGCGGCAACGGCTGCCAGGTCGTTGGCGATGCCGCTCCGCCAGGCTCGGCCCGGCATGCCAAGTTCGTCACGGCTGAGCCCGGCCGACTCCGCCGCCACCTCGACGAGCCGCTCCGCGGCCACCTGCAGGGAGTCGGCCGCCTCGGCCAGGCCGGCAGCAGCCTCAGCGGTATCGATCAGGCGGCTCAGCTCCTTCACAACCTCGTCGCGGCCGGCACCCGACGCCGCTTTGGCAGCGGCTCGACCAAGACCGCTGGCCAGCTGCTTGAGGATGACCGCAGCTCCGCCGGGATCGCTGTGAGTGGCGGAGGCGACATGCCGCGTCGCCTCGTCGGCTTCGCGGGCCAGTCGCCTCGTCTCGGCGGCCTCGGCGGCAGGCGTGGCGTGGAGCTGCAGCCAGCGGCCGTGAAGCGTGACGATCCGCCAGTACAGGTCGAGCGTGGCTTCGGGCAGCGTGCGGTGCACGGAGGGCTCGGCGACGGTGGCTGGATCGCTGACGCTGGCCACAGCCGGCTCTCGGAACTGCTTGGCCACCGCATCCTGCCAGCCGGCCGGGCCTTCAGCGAGCAGCCAGGCCAGGCCGGCCCAGCCAACGCCCGCGACGAGCAGGCCGATCGCAGCGGCTCGGACCTCCGGCTGCCGCTGCAGCCAGCGGCGGAGCGGCAGCGAGTCCAGGGCGTGTGCTGCGTCAGCGAGGGCCGCCTGCGTGAGGCCCTGCTGGAGCGACTGCGTGTCTGCGTCGACGGAGAGCCCTATCGGCAGAGAAGCCGTCAGCCCGACTGCCCGCGAGAGCCGTTCGCCGACGGCCGGAAATCCCTGCTCAAGCCGCTGGCAGACGGCCAGCCGCGGCGGCACCGCCCGGTGGCTACGGAGCAGTCGGCTGGTGAGCCAGCTGCTGAAGGCGGCCGCGAGCAGCCCACCGATGCCGCCCCATGCCGCAGGAATCGTCACCAGCCAGCGGTCGAAAGCCGCCACGAACACAACCGATGCGGCAAGGCCGCCGGCAAAGCTGGCCAGCACCGCACACCCGTGGGCCAGGTCGAGGCTCAGCCGCAGCCGGTCGAGGCGACGGTTCAGCAACGAATCAGAGGGCATGTCGCGGGTCATGGTGCACCTCGGGGCTCAGCGTGGGCGGTCGTGAGGGCGGCGCGTCGCGGAGGCAGCAGCCAGCTGACCGCTGAGAGCACGATCACGGTGGCGAGCACCGCGGGATGATTCCAGAGGGGTTGTCTTTGCCGTTGTGCCGTCCGCTCGGCTGCGGCGACGACGGCCTGGCGGATCTGGCGTCGCGCCGCGTCGGCAGCCCTGGCGCTCGTGATCAGTTCGGCACCCATCCGGTGTTGCAGCCTTGGCTCGGCGACAAAGCGAAGGGCCGACCGCCAGAAGGCATCCACAGCATCGCTCGAACCGGCGATCCGGAACCGCCAGGTTTCACACAGGAGGGCAACAACGCGGCCGGCTGGGCTGTGGTCCACCAGCATGGCGGGCTGGTGCGCGGGCGTTCCGGCGACAGCTGGTGCCGCAGCCGTGCTGAGCATCAAGGGAGCGATGGCGGTGCCTCGCTGTGCGGCGATGCTCGCGGGAAAGAACACCTCGGCCTGCGTCTGCTCGATCGCCTGCAGCAGCGGAGCCAGCCAGCGAAGGCCTGCAGCGGCCGCCGTTGGCCAGACGCGATGCCCTCGTGTGGCTGGCAGTGACGACGGCAGCGGTGCGGGTGAGCACGGCAGCAGGACGCCCAGCGGCGATGCGGCCAGACTGGCAAGGTCGCTGCGGCCATCCAGGCTCCAGAGAACGCCCAGGCCGTCCTCCTTGGCCGCGTTTACCAGTGCCTGGGCTGCAGCCTCGGGCAGGTCGCGGGGGTCAAAGGAGCCGAGCACGACCACATCGAAGGCGGCTGCTGCCTGCCGCGAACGAGGCAGCTGCTCCACGGCAGCGGAGTCGAGCACGACCAGCGTCGCCTCAACCGCGGGGGTGCCACGAAGCAGACGGATGAGATGGCGGGTCTCCCAGCGGGCTGCGGCATCGATCAAAAGCACCCGCAGCGGCCTCTCGACGACGCCGCAGACCGCCAGCAGCTCGGCGGAAGGGGCAGCCGCGTCGCTCGCGGCTGATCGGCCGTTCCATCGGGCAGACCGCTGCTGCACGCCTGCCTCGGCTGGCTGCCAGGTCAGCTCGGCCCGCCAGAGCCTTCCCTGCCCCGTGGCGGTGTCGGCTCCTGCAGTGGCGTCGGCTGTCGGCTCAGCCGCCGCTCGATCGAGCACCATGCCAGCCTCGTCAAGGAGCTCCACCATCGCTGGGCGGTCCGCCGGACTCGATTCGCCGCTGCCCGCTTGCCAGGCAATCGCCTCGGCAGTGATCGGCTCTCCGACCACCGCCACGGCTGGCATCACCAGATCGACCAGCTGCAGCGTGGGGCCGTTGGCGGCCGACGCTGGAAGCTGCCGCTGGCGGTGCAGCCCACTGAGCATCACCACCAGCACGACGATCACCGCAAGCCGGGATGCGGCTGCCTGCCAGGTTGCGGCGGTGGCCAGGATGACAAGCACCACGCTCGCCGTTGCGACCCCGACCACCACGGGGGGCAGCTGCCAGGCGGCCTGCCAGAGGCCAGGGACGGTTTCAGGCATGGTGGCCGCCTCCCTGTCGCCGCGAGACCAGGGTCTCAAGGCCGATGAGGAGCATCGCTGCCAGCAGGATCATGCCCGCCAGCGGGGTGCCTCTGGGGCCGGCATTACGGCTCGCTCGCGGCTGCGTCTCTGCCGTCGAGGCGGCTCCCGGTGAGACCGTGTCGAGGAGACCGCCGACGACGTCGAGAAACGACGGCCACGCGGCCAGGTCGCTCCACGGGGCAGCCGCGGCGGCGACGCTGCGGGTCGCCGGCAGGCTCCACGGCAGGCAGGAGACGGCGATGGTTCCCCGGCCGTAGCGGCGAGCCACGAGCAGCGGGCTCGACGAATCGCTGGTTTCCAGCAGCGTCTGCAGAGGCGACTGCGGCGGAGCGATGCTGAGCGACCGCGAGCCGACGGTCGGTTCGAGCACCGCATGCGTCTGCACAGTGGGGCCGGGGAGCGACGACAGGCCGGGGCTGTCGGGAAGCCGTGAACGGATCGAGGCGGCCAGGTCGGTGCGGAGGCCGCTGAACTGCAGCTGTGCGGTCTCAGCGATCCAGGTGGCCAGCGAAGCCTCCCGCGGTGCCATGCTCTCGTCGCCGAGGAGAATCACCAGCCCGCCTCCGCGGGCGGTCCACGTCGTGAGCTTCTGCTGCAGGGCTCGGGAGGGCACGCCTCCATCGGCAACGATCACCACGGCGGTGTCGGGGGGAACCTGGCCCGAGGCCAGCGCCGTCGATGGCGTGCGGGCTGTCTGCCAGCGGGCGGTGGGGCGGTCGGGAGCCGCTTCGGCCACCGCTTCGATCGCGGCGATCACAGCCTGGGAGCGGCGGCCGTCGGCGGAGTCATCGAGCACGAGCACGCGGTGGGCGGCCGACGCCACCGGCTGGGGATCCTGCTGCCACGTTGGTCCGGCTGCCGCCACCACCGCCGTGACGATCAGCAGCGTCTGCACACATGGCAGGAGTGCGACGGGCGGTCGCATCCAGCGAGGCTGCCGACGGGCGGCCTGCAGCACCAGCGATGTTGTGGCCAGGCCAACGGGCCTCACCGGCGGACGCTGCCAGCGGGCGATCAGCCACGGCACCACGGCTGCGGCGAGAAACCCGAGCATCCCGGGGCTGCTCAGTGTGAGCGAAGCAAGTGCGACAGGCATGGTCACCAGGGGGGCAGCCTCAGGCATCGATCACCAGCCATCGCGTCAGACGTTTTCGGTTTCCAGCAGCCGCTCCACCACGAGGTCGGCGGTGATGCCCTCAGCCTCTGCTTCATAGCTGAGCACGAGGCGATGCCTGAGGACGGCGGCGGCCAGCCTGCGGACGTCGCCCAGCTCAGCTGCGGGGCGGCCATCCATCGCGGCGGCGGCCTTGGCGGCCATCGCAAGGGACTGGCTTGCGCGAGGTCCGCATCCCCAGCGGACAAGCCGGGGGAGCCAGGAGGGGGCTGCGGGATCGCCCGGCCGGCTCTGCCGAACCAGGTCGACGCAGGCCGCCAGCACATGCTCGGCGACGGGCACGGCCCGCACGATTCGCATGGCGGCCTGCAGGGCATCGCGGGAGGCCACCGCCGCGATCGGTGGCAGCGGTTCGCTGGTGGTGCGACGGACCACTTCCAGCTCCTCCTCGCGGGATGGATAGCCCACGTCGATCATCACGAGAAAGCGGTCTCGCTGGCCTTCGGGGAGCGGGTAGGTGCCCTCCTGCTCGATCGGGTTTT
>CALCGM010000015.1 GCA_937900985.1 uncultured Planctomycetaceae bacterium
AGTCAGGTGACCGTGCTTGAGTATGCCGACCGCATCCTGATGGGGATCGATGCGGAGATCGCCGCTCAGGCTCTGGAGATGTTTCGCAAAGACGGTCTCGATATCCGCCTTGGGCAAAAGGTGGTTTCCGCCAAGGCTGTCGATGCTGGCTGTGTGGTGGAGGTGGAGGGCAGCGAGCCGATCCACTGCGACCGGGTGTTGGCGGCGACCGGCCGTCGGCCGGCTACCGACGGAATTGGCCTGGAGACGGTTGGCATTGAGGTCGACCGCCGCGGCTTCATCCCGGTCGATGAGCAGTTTCGCACGTCTGCTCCAGGCATCTGGGCGATCGGCGACTGTGTTCCCGGGCCGATGCTCGCCCACAAGGCTGAAGAAGACGGCGTGGCGGCGGTCGATGGCATGACCGGCGGCTGGTGCCATGTCGACTACGACCTCGTGCCAGCGGTGGTCTTCACCCATCCCGAGATCGCGGCGGTGGGAAAGACGCAGGAACAGCTGGAAGAGGCAGGCGTTGCCTTCCGTAAGGGTGTGTTTCCGTTTCGAGCCAACGGCCGGGCTCGCACGATCGCCGAGACTGCAGGCATGGTGAAGGTCTTGGCCGATGCCACCACCGATCGGGTGCTCGGGGTTCACATCATCGGGCCGGATGCGGGAGACCTGGTTGCCGAGGCGGCCGCGGCGATGGCGTTTGGGGCCACTGCCGAAGACATTGCCCGCGTCTGCCATGCCCACCCGACCCTGCCGGAAGCGCTCAAGGAGGCCGCCCTGGCGGTCAGCGGCCAGGCGATCCACGCGTAAGGCGGCGAGGGGCCTGCTGCTGCGTCAGTAGCGAAAGGCAAGGCCGGCGTCGGTGAAAAACGAGGCGGCATCGCGGGTGAGTCCCCAGCCGAATCTCCAGCCGAGTTCGGCATTGTCGCCGATGACGAGATGCGTTCCCGGGCTGAAGAAGGGCCGGTTGACGTCGTCGAGCAGGCCCTGGGTGAAGGTGCCGAAATATTCGGCGTGCACTTCCCAGCGTTCGGTGAGAGGCAGACGGGCCACCACCGACGGGCCCCACCGCGAAAACCAGACCACATCACTCTCGGCGTAGGCATACCGCAGTGCCGCGTCGACACGCCACTTCTCCGGAAACTCCCAACCAAAGACCGCAGTGGCCACCGGTTCGGTGCCAAACTCCTGGCCGAATATCGGCGTCGTCGCTTCCATGATGAAGCAGCTCTGCGGGATCCAGCCGTCCTGCTCTGTGGTTTCCAGCTTGATCCCGTAGAGCACGTTCGACTCGTAGAGGGTGCCGCCGTCGATTGGGAGTTCGCCCGCCTCGACGCTCGTCACCACGTTGCCCTGGGAGCCCACCGAGTAGTTGAAGCCCAGTCGCCACTCCAGCCGCTCCCAGCCACCGATGCGAAGAATCAGCTCCGGGTAGTTGTTGGTCGGCAGGCCTTCGCGGTTGTCGATGTAGACATGCGAGCCCTCGACCAGAACACGCCCCGGATCCACGGCGAAGGTCGAGGGGGTGAAGGCCTCACGGTCGGTGTGCAGATCGATCGGCTCCACCGCCACCGCCGCCTTGCAGGCGAGCAGGAGGGCAGTGCTGATCAGGCGTCCTGGGAGGCGACGTCGCATGGGGCGAGCCAGGGGCGGGCGTTCTGAAGAGGCGTGAGAGGCTGATGGCTAGCGAACGGTCTGGCCGGTGGCCGAAGCACTCCGCCAGGCGTTGGAGCCCTCTTCGACCACCTCGGTCGTGACAGCCTTGAGCCGTTCGCGGTCGACGGTGATGTCGACGTTGTTGCCTGACGTTGAGATGTGAATGGCGCCGGCGGCCACGAGTCCGACCACGATCAGGCCGAGCACGATGAGGGTTCGCATGGGAAAGGCTCCAGGAAGGCACGCCTGGTCGGTTTTCCGGAGTGCCGGCTGCAGGCGAGAGCCGGGAGAGTGGCAGAAAGCAGCGGTCGCGGCAATGTGATTTTGGGGCCGTTTGGCCAGCGAAGAGGCCGCGTTTACAGGCTTTGGATGAACCGCAGGAGCAGGGGGTGGGCGGGGCCGGCCATCTGGCCGTGGTCATAGCCCTCGAGTTCGAACAGCTCCACCCGCTGGTGGCCAGCCTCCTTGAGCATCCGCCAGAGGTAGGCGGTCTCCTCGTAGCGGCCAAGAAGTTCCTTGTCGCGGTCGCCGGTGATCAGCAGGATCGGCGGAGCGTCTTTGCGAACATGGTAGAGCGGCGCGAGGTCGTCGACGACCGGCTGGGTGCCTGGGATGCCTCGTTCTTTCCGCACGGTGAAATGGGTGATCGCGTGGCCGCTGTAGGGCACGATACCTGCCAGCCGATCGGCATCGATGTCGTGGGCTTCCAGCCACCGCTTGTCGAGGCCCACCATGGCGGCGAGGTAGCCGCCGGCGGAGTGGCCGCTGACGATCACTCGTGCAGGATCCCCGCCGAACCGCTCGATGTTGCGGAGAGTCCAGGCGACCGCCGCCGCCGCGTCTTCGATGTAGGCCGGCGACGCCGCGGCTGGGGCGAGCCGATAGTTGGCCGCCACCACAGCGATGCCTTGTTGTTGAAGCTGTGTGGGGATGAACCGCTCGCCCGAGGTCAGGCCGCCCCCGTGAAACCAGACCACCGTTGCGTAGCCGGGAGTGTCAGTCGGATGGTAGACGTCGAGCCGACACCGCTCGCGGGCTGCTTCATCAAGATCGTTGCCGCTGCGGTAGAGGATGTCGCGCTCGATGGCGTAGCCCGGTGCGGCGGTTTCCGCTGCACACGTGATAGCTGAGTGGGCGAGCAGCAGCGCGCAGGCGAGCCCGAGGGATGCCAACAGCCTGCGTCGGGGTTCGCCGTGAACAGGTGGGGGAGGCGCAAAGAACGGAAGAAGCATCGCAGTCTCAGAGAAATGGGTTGGGGCCGCTGGCAGAGGGCATTTCCAGGGCGGCACTATCGTAGCGGACGGGGGCGGGATCTGGCTGCGGGGGCGACGTGTTGCGTGGCAGCCACCGTGACGGGAGGTGATTGGGCGTTGGGGCTTCAGGTCGAGTAAGATCAGCAGGCGAAGCGTTCGACAGGTGTTTCCATCAGACAAGAGAGGGCGTGGCGTGCGACGGCTTTGCAGGGTGCTTTTCGTGGCGGTCTGGATCGGTGGCCTGGCGGTGGAGGCCCTCGCTGACAGTCCGCCGCTGATTGAATCATTTCTGATCGAAGGTCGTCTTGCTGACGGCATTGCTGCTTCAAAGCAGCACCTTGCCGCGCATCCCGGTGATGCGGAGGCACAGCTGGGTCTGGCCGCGGCGGAGTTTCTGCAGGCAGTCGAGCGACTCGGGCAAGGGCTCTATCGCCATGGGGCCCTGGGCTCACGGAGCTGGCTGGGCCGTCTGCTGCCGATTGTTCGACTTCCAGTGCCGGAAAACCCGGACCCCATCGCGACGTCAGCAGACGAGGTTCGTGCCCTCGTGAAGACCTTCCTGGATGATCTGGCGACTGCGGAGCGGAGCCTGGATGCGCTCGCCGTCGATGACGTCACCCTGCCGCTGCACGTGGGGCAGATTCATTTCGACTTCAATGCCGACGGCATCGCCTCCGCAGAGGAATCTGGCTGGCAGATGTTTCAGACCATGATGAATGGTCGACGTGTGGGCCGTGGTCGTGGCGTGGTAGACGACGACGCCGGCAACGCCATCGCAAAGGCCTTTGTGATTCAGTTTGATCGTGGCGATGCGTACTGGCTGCAGGGCTACTGCCACCTGCTCTCGGCGTTTGGCGAGGCGGCGCTGGCCCATGATGCCGACGCCTTTTTCGGGGTTGTGGGCCCCTATCTCTTCGCCAAGCCCGCCTCGCCAGACTTGCCTGCGGAGATGTTTGCGGAGACAAGCCGGGGCATGAACCTGCCTTTCGATGAGGTCCACATCGCTGATGCGATCGCCGCTGTTCACGAAACCCGCTTTCCGCTGGTGGCACCGGAACGGATGGAGAAGGCCCTGCACCATCTGGAAGCCGTGCTAACGCTGAGTCGAAAGACCTGGGAGTCCATTGAGGCGGAGACTGATGACACGGCTGAATGGATTCCCAACGCCCGCCAAACCGGTGTGCTGCCTGGGATGGCGGTGACTGCGGAGATGATCAGCAGCTGGCAGGATTTTCTCGATGAGGCTGAGGCCATCCTGGCGGGAAAGAAACTGGTGCCTCACTGGCGGCTTCGGGACGGCTACGGCATCAACGTGCGGGAGGTCTTTCTCCAGCCGCGCGACTTCGATGTCGTCCGCTGGATCCAGGGAGCGGCCGCCGTCCCGTATGTCAGCAAAGGCCCCTGTACGAACCGTGCAACCTGGGCCGCCATCCAGCGGTCGTTTCGCGGCCAGTTTCTCAGCTTTGCAGTCTGGTTTAACTAGCTGCTGTGGGAACAGCCATCCGTGGCCTTTTTCCGCTGGAGCATCCCCCCAGCCGAGTTTTTAGAGGTCGCAATCGCCACATCGTGCGGCGGCAGGCTCTTTCCACAGTCTGCCGTGCGTCAGACCGCCTGCCGAATCGCGTTCGGCAGTTGATGGTCGTGAGAAGTACGCCCGACAGGACTCGAACCTGTGACCCTGGGATTAGAAATCCCATGCTCTATCCAACTGAGCTACGGGCGC
>CALCGM010000016.1 GCA_937900985.1 uncultured Planctomycetaceae bacterium
CACAGCCTCGATCGCTTCCCGTTTGGCCACCAGGTTGACGCACTCCTCGCCGTGGCCGTAGAGAACAGCGGGGACCAGGCCCTGGCGTCGCAGCCGCCGACAATCTTTTGTTCCGGTCAGGTCTCGGGGCATCACCTCGAGTGATTCGCTACTCATCGCTCTTCGATTTCCTTGGTTGCTGAGAACGTTGTCTGCTGGTGGTCGGTGCGGTGCTGATCAGCGGGCTGTCTGGGCGACAGACACCCAGGTGCCGTCGCGATAGCCGAGCCTCGTATTGTGCCATGCGATGGCCCCTCTGCAAGTGCCATTTCACCAGCAACGAGCGAAAACTCGGGGGCTACTGAAACATCATGCTGACCGATTCGTTGCGGTGGATCCGCTTGATCGCCTGGCCGAGGAGGCTGGCGACAGACAGCACGGTGATGTTGGGGAGCATCCGCTCCTGGGGAAGCGGGATGGAATCAGTGACCACGATCCCCTTGAAAGGGGCGGCCCGCAGCCGCTCCAGGGCCGGCCCGACCAGCAGGCCGTGGGTGGCTGCGGCATAGATGGCCTTAGCTCCGTGGGCGTGAACGACCTCGGCGGCCGAGCAGATCGACCCGGCGGTGCTGATCATGTCGTCAAACATGATCGCGGTTCGCCCCTCGACGCTGGCCCCGATCAGGTTGGCCCCCTCGGTTGTGTCTGCCGACAGTCGCCGCTTGTCGACGATGGCCAGCGGGGCGTTGAACCGCTTGGCATGGCCAACCGCCCGCTTGATGCCCCCCTCGTCGGCACTGATCACCACGAGGTCTTCTGAGGGGAAATCGAGCGACTGGAAGTAGTTGTTGAGCACCGGGGCCGCGTAGAGGTGGTCGACGGGAACGTCGAAAAACCCCTGGATCTGGGCGGCGTGCAGGTCCATCGCCAAGACCCGGTCGGCCCCGGCTCGGGTAATCAGGTTGGCCACGAGTTTGGCGGTGATCGGCACCCGACCGGCGTCTTTGCGATCCTGACGGGCATAGCCGAAGTACGGGATCACGGCGGTCAGCCGGTAGGAACTCGCCCGCTTAAAGCTGTCGATCATCACGAGCATTTCCATCAGGTGCTCGTTGACCGGCGGGCAGGTCGGCTGCACGATGAACACATCGCGGCCGCGGACGTCTTCGTCGATCTTGCACGAAATCTCGCCGTCGGGAAATCGCCCGAGCGAGATCTTCCCCATGGGAAGATTGAGGTAGCGGCAGATGTCTTGGGCAAGTGCCGGATTGGCCGACCCACTGAAGATCTTGAGGTCATTCATGGGCGACACCAAATCCCCGCCAACCGGCTGTGGAAGACACGAACGAAAACCCCCGCTGGGCTCGCATCCTGATCGGATTGGCGACGATGTTCAAGCCGTTCGCGCCTCGAGCGCCGCTGCGACGACTGCCAGCTGGTCTGGGGTGTTGACCGAGAGCCGCTCGCAGGGCTCCAGGCAGGCCCTGGCTTCGACGAGATCGCCACGGTTTTGCAGCAGCCCTGGGCAGTCGGTGAGGTAGTACTCGCCGGAGGCGTTTGAGGTGTCGAGCTGGCCGAGCGACCAGAGCAGGCTGCGGCCGTCGAAGAGATAGGTGCTCATGTTGACCTCACGAATCGCCCGTTCGGCTTCGCTGGCGTCTTTGTGCTCCACAATCCGCAGAAAGCGGCCGTCGGCGTCCCGAACCACACGGCCGAGCCCCTCGGGCTCGTCGGTGAGTGCGGTGCCCAGGAGGCAGGCGGTGGGCTGCTCCGCGAAGGCGGCCAGCAGCCGCTGAAGGCTCGCAGGCTGCAGCATGGGGGAATCGCCCGTCACGATCAGCACCGGCACCCGGGCCGCTCCGGCGTCGTCGACGGCGCGGGTAATCTCGGCGGAGGCGGCCGCGACGGCATCGCCGGTGCCCCGCTGCTCCTGCTGCAGCGCGAAGGAAACGCCCTCAATCCCGGCCAGCGCCGCCTTCACGTCATCCCCCTTGTAGCCCACCACCACGACCCGGCGGCGAACGCCAGCCTCGGCCAGCGCGTCGAGCACCCAGCGGACGAGCGGCTTACCGGCTGCCTCAAAGAGCACCTTGGGACGGTCGCCCCCCATCCGCGTGCCGCGACCTGCCGCCAGAATCACGGCGAGCGGTTCGGCAGCAGCAGTGTGCTGGGAGGCCTGAATCGAGGCCGGGGCGGAATCTGTCACGGACGTCTCTCCTGGTGGGGGCAGTTCCAAACGAGGGGTGCAGGATACGCAGGGGCGGCGGTTCCTGCCCAACCCGCCATCCGCGTAGACTGCTGGGCATGCCTTAGGGAGTTGTGCGATGGCTACGAAGAAGCATCTGCTGATCGGTGAAGCGGCGGGCTTTCCCGAGTGTGAGAGCACCCTGGGCCCGCTGACGCTGCGGGCCCGTCGGCTGCAGGGAGGACTGCGAGACGGCGTGTTGTTGGTGGAACTCGTCGCCGGCAAGACGCGGCTGTTTGTCGTGCCGGATCGCGGGCTCGGCATCTGGAAGATGCTCTCGGGGCCGGTTGAGCTCGGCTGGCAGTCGCCGGTCAAGGGGCCTGTGCATCCCGGGTTTGTGCGGGTTGACGAGCCGAGTGGGCTTGGCTGGCTTGCCGGTTTTGACGAGCTGGTCTGCCGCTGCGGGCTCGTCTCCAACGGGGCGCCGGAGTTTGATGCCTCGGGCCGGCTGCAGCATGGCCTGCACGGCCGGATCGCGAACCTGCCCGCCGACGCCCTGGAGGTGGTGCTCGACGACACCGCGGGAACGATCACGCTCATCGGCACGGTCCACGAAACCCGCTTCCTGCAGCATTCGTTGCGGATGACCACCACGCTCACGCTCCAGGCAGCATGCCCGCGCGTGGCCTGGACCGATCTGGTGGAAAACGTCTCCGACCGGCCGGCCGAGATTCAGATGCTCTACCACTGCAACTTCGGCCAGCCGCTGCTGGGAGAGGGGGCCGAGCTGGTGGCCCCGGTGGAAGAGCTGGCGCCGCGAGACGCGTCGGCAGTCGGCGACGTGCTCAGCTGGAGCCGCTACACCGCGCCGCAGCCGGGCCGTGGCGAGCAGGTTCATTTCTGTCAGATCCGGCCCGACAGCGACGGCATGGCCTCGGCGATGCTCATGGCCCCGAATCGCGAACAGGCCGCCCGGCTCTCCTGGCATGCCGCGACGCTGCCCTGCTTCACGCTCTGGAAAAACCAGGGTGGGCTTGCCGACGGCTACGTCACCGGCCTCGAGCCGGGCACCAACTACCCCAATCCGCGGTCGTTCGAGGCAGAGCAGGGCCGTGTCGTGCCGCTGGCGGCGGGGGATGGCGTCGCCTTCCAGCTGGCTCTCGAGCACCTCAGCGGACCGGCTGTTGCCGCCGCTGCCGATGCCCTCCGCAGCCAGGCAGGCGAGCCTCGCGTTCACAACGAGCCCAAAGCCGGCTGGTCTGCGGCCTAAGCGGCAGCCGCCGCCCCGGAAGGGCTGGCGGTTGCTGGGCTGTGGCATCGCCAAGAGGGCTCCGCACGACGGCCGGAGCCCCGGGCCGTCGGAGCAAATCCAAGAAAAAAGCCACTTGCGACAACTCGCAAGTGGCTTTTCGAGTGGAGGCGGCGGGAATCGAACCCGCGTCCCGTGGCGGTTCAGCCCAAACGTCTACGTGCGTATTCGGTCAACTTAAATCTCGCCGTTGAGCCCCCGGCCGACAGGGTGCATCTCGGGCCAGCCCAGAACAAATTTGACTCCAGCCGTGCCAGGCGGTGAACCGGAGCGAGTCGGATTTGGCGACCGATTGGGAGGCCCTTCCGACTGGGGCCATCGCTCGGGGCTGCGTTAGTTAAGCAGCCAGAGAGAACTGTGCTTCGGCAATTGAAGCTTTGGTCGGCTTTTTACGTGGCCAGCCGGCCAACCACGACACGCAATCTGAACGTCTTCCAACCCGGTCGAAACCTTTACGCCCCCTGTAGTGAGCGGCCGTGCTCCCCAGCCCGGGAGCCAGAGGGCACGGCGCATTCAAGCGGCAGAGATTTCTCTGTCGCGTCGAAAGTATACGCCAAAGACAATCGGCTGTGCCGGTCGTGCGGCTGGAATTCTCGCGGAACAGCGGCTTCTTGCCCGGGAAATGCGACGAGCGGTTGTCTTCCAGGGGATAATGGACATGGCAGCGCGAAGGCGACATTGACGATTTTTTGCAACGACTCGTAGGCTTCTTCTTCAAGGTCTTCCGAGCGAGGAAGGGAATGGGGACAGGCATGATTCAGGCTCGCACCATTGCACAACACGGGTTTCAGACGGCTTTTCCTGCCCACAGACTGTGGGGCAGGCGATCGCTCCAGTTCGCACCAGGCCTGTTTGTGGCAGCGTTGACCGTGGTGCTGCCGTGCGCTGGCTTCGGCCAGGAGTGGGCGAGCAAGATGTTTGCCGAAACCAGCCACAACTTCGGCACGGTGGCTCGCGGCTCCAAGACGGAGCATCGCTTCAGTTTCCGAAATATCTACAAGGAAGACATCCACATCTCTGGGGTGCGAACCAGCTGCGGCTGCACCTCGCCGGTGGTCACCAAGGACCTGCTCAAGACCCATGAGACAGCCGAGGTGGTGGCCACCTTCAACACCCGCACCTTCCTCGGCCAGCATGGAGCCACGC
>CALCGM010000017.1 GCA_937900985.1 uncultured Planctomycetaceae bacterium
GTCTGTGCGCTCCAGTGGAGGGGCACTTCTGTGGGGGGCGAACGCATGAAGGGCCGGGATCGCTCGCTCAGACAATGGCTGCGGCGTGGTGCTGTTGGCCTGGTGGTTGGTGTGGTGGCTGCGATGCTGGCGGTCGACGCGTCTGCCGAGCTGCGACTCGCGAAGATCTTTGCCGACCACATGGTGGTCCAGCGGGAGAAGCCTGTATTGGTGTGGGGCTGGGCGGATGCCGGAGCCACGGTCACGGTGGGGTTTGCAGGCGAGGTTTACGTTGCCACCGCGGATGGCACCGGAGCGTGGGAGGTTGCGTTGCCGCCGTTGGATGCCTCGGCGGTGGGGCAGACGCTGCAGGTGACAAGTGGTGAGCAACGGCTCGCTGTCCGTGACGTGCTCGTGGGAGACGTCTGGCATGCCAGCGGGCAGTCGAACATGGCGATGACCGTGGCGGCGGTGCTCGAGGGGCTTCCGGCGGCGAAGCCGCTCATCGCCACCGCGGATCTGCCTGCGGTGCGGTTTTGTCGGCTCCAGGCTGGCCCCAGCCGGGTGCCACTGGCTGAGCTGGCTGATGCGGTGGTCTGGACGCAGTGCACGGCTGAGACAGCGGGGAGCGTTTCGGCGGTGGCCTTCTTCTTTGCGACTCGCCTGCATGACGCACGTGAGGTGCCGATCGCCGTGATCGATTCGTCGCGGGGTGGCACGCCGATAGAGCCCTTCATCCCTCGGGAGGCGTTTGCTGGGCATCCCACACTGGAAATGGAGCTGGAACTCGGCGACCGCAACGATCTGGAGGGGATCTGGCGGCTGGCGGGTGGGGTGCGGGCACGCGATGAGAACTGGCTGCCGGGCCGGCTTTTTCAATCACGGCTGGCGCCGCTGCTGCGGCTACGGGTGCGGGGCTGCATCTGGTATCAGGGAGAGTCCAACGCAGGCGTGCAGGAAGACCCGCGAGACTATGAGCACAAGATGCGAGCACTGGTCCGCGGGTGGCGGCGGGCATTGGGAGATGACAGCCTGCCGTTTTTGTATGTGCAGCTGCCGGGCAGTGGTGCAGGGGCGGGCTGGCCGTATCTCCGGGAGCAGCAGCGGCTGGCTGCTGACGAGCCTCAGGTGGGGATGGTGGTCACCATTGATCTTGAGGGCGAGGGCATTCATCCGCCCAATAAAGTCGATGTGGGCAGGCGGCTGGCGGCGTGGGCCCTGGCGACGACTGTGGATCCGGACATCCCGCACGCTGGACCGATGATGGACACCTACGAGATCCGTGGCCGCGAGGTGGTGGTGTGGTTTCGCCAGGCCGAGAGCGGATTGATGACAGCCACCAAGAGCGGGCTTGAACCGCCGCGGGAGACCCCCGGGGTGCCCCCAGCGCTCTGTGAAGTGGCGGATGGGGAGGGCCGCTGGCACGCGGCGGTCGCCCGCATTGACGGCGACACCATGGTCGTCAGCAGCGATGCGGTGGCCGAGCCTGTGGCAGCCCGCTATGCCTATGAAGTCACGCCCGCCGGCTGCAACCTCTACAACCGCGCGGGTCTCCCGGCATCGCCGTTTTGCACCCACCCCGCGCTGCTGGCCTACGACCCTCAGCTGCCAGAGTGAGCGAGGGCACGGAGCGGCGTGGTCGCTGACTCTGGATGCGAGGCACGCCGACTTCCGGCGGTGAGCTTGCAGCGGCCGGGGCCGGGCCTGCAGGCCCCGGATGGCGGGCGAGGCTTTTCGGCAGCGACGGGAGGCCCTATTCTTGGGGCTTGTCCCGTTTCCTGCTGCGAGAAAATCGAAAACTCATGAGCCAAGCCACCAGCATCACCGTCGCCAAGGGCGATGGCATCGGCCCCGAAATCATGGACGCCACCCTTCACATCCTGAAGGAGGCCGGCGCCGCCCTCGACATCGAAGAGATTTCGATTGGCGAGCAGGAGTATCTCAAGGGCAACTCGGCAGGCATCGCCAAGGAGTCGTTCGACTCGATTCTTCGCACCAAGGTGTTTCTTAAGGCGCCGATCACCACGCCCCAGGGCGGCGGCTACAAGAGCCTCAACGTGACCACCCGCAAGGCGCTCGGCCTGTATGCCAACGTGCGGCCCTGCGTGTCGTACTCTCCGTTTGTGAGAACGAAGCACCCCAAGATGGATGTGGTGATCGTTCGCGAAAACGAGGAAGACCTCTACGCCGGCATCGAGCACCAGCAGACGGTCGACGTCACCCAGTGCCTCAAGCTGATCACGCGGCAGGGCACCGAGCGGATCGTGCGTTACGCGTTTGAATACGCCCGCGCCAACAACCGCAAGAAGGTGACCTGCTTCACCAAAGACAACATCATGAAGATCACGGACGGTCTGTTTCACAAGATCTTCGAGGAGATTGCCGGTGAATACACCGACATCGAAAACGAGCACTGGATCGTCGATATCGGTGCGGCCAAGCTCGCCGACACGCCGGAAAACTTCGACGTGGTGGTGATGCCGAATCTCTACGGCGACATCCTCAGCGACGTGGCGGCACAGATCGCTGGTTCGGTGGGCCTGGCAGGCTCGGCCAACATCGGCCCCGAGCATGCGATGTTTGAGGCGATCCACGGCTCAGCACCGCGGCGGGCCGGCCAGAACCTCGCCAATCCCTCGGGACTGTTTCTCGGCTCCGTGCTGATGCTCCTGCACATCAATCAGGTCGAGGCCGCCGAGCGGGCCCACAACGCCTGGCTGAAGACGATCGAAGACGGGATCCACACCTACGACATCTTCAAAGAAGACGTCAGCAAGGAGAAGGTGGGCACCAAGGAGTTTGCCCAGGCAGTCGTCGCCCGCATGGGCCAAAAGCCTGAGACGCTGCCGGCAGTGCACTACGCCCGCCAGGAAAAGCAGATCGACACCAACCCTCCCTACACGCGGCCCAACGTCGTGCGGAAGCTCGTGGGTGTCGACGTGTTCTGCGAGCATGTGGGCACGACCGAAGAGGTCGCCAAGGCCCTGCAGGCCTGTGATGCCGGCGGCCTCAAGCTGCGGATGGTCTCCAGCCGCGGCATGACGGTGTGGCCCGAGGGCTTTGCCACCACGCTGCTGTGCGATCACTGGCGCTGCCGATTCCACATCGACGACCCCGAGAACGGCGACGCTCTGCCACACGCGGAGGTTGTCGCGCTGCTCGATCGTGTGAGCAAGTCGGGCATGGAGTTCATCAAGACCGAAGGCCTCTACTACTTCGACGGCAAGCCCGCCTTCCAGATGGGCCAGGGCCAGAAGTAGCCGGGTCGCTCTCAGACACCCTGCACCATGCGAATCGGGGCCGCAGAGCCGAAGGGCGTGCGGCCCCGATCTCGTTTTCGCGGTGGCGGTATGCTGGGCGAGGTCCCGTAGATGCGAGAGGTTCTGCATGCGACACCGCTGCTGGCGAGGCGTTTCCCTATCTGGAGGATTGGCTGCGATCACGGTCCTGGCGGTCTGCGGTGCGAGCGGGCTGGGGGGCCTGCAGGCCGACGCGGCTGAGGGCCTGACAGCCGAGCTGCAGCGGGAAGGGGCAGCGGCGGTGCTCGCGGACGCTCGTGCGAAAGGGGATGCGATCAGTGGAGCGGTGCTCTTTGCTGGCCGCGAACTCGCCTGTGCGATCTGCCACAGCGAGGCGGCGGCCGATCGCATGGCCCCAGACCTGCGGCGGATGACCGCAGCGGCAACCGATGAGCACCTGCTTGAATCGCTGCTTTTTCCCTCCCGAAAGATCGCAGAGGGCTATGAGCTGACGATCGTGCAGACAGCTGCCGGGAAGGTGGTGCCCCTGCGAGTGCTTGGCGAGCACGACGGCATGCTGGTGGGCAGGGAGCCTGCGCCACCCTTCGCGCGGGTTGAGCTCCCCCTGAGCGAGATCGACGAGCGGGCCGTAAGCCCTGTCTCGGCAATGCCCGAGGGGCTCCCGGATCTTCTTCAGTCGCGGCAGCAGTTTCTCGACCTGCTCCGCTATCTAATGCAGCTCCGCGATCAGGCGGAGGAGGTTCCCCTCGCCGAACGTCCGTCGGACAGCGGAACGGTCTCCCACGATGTGGCTGGGGCGGTGCTGTTTGACCAGTTCAGCTGCCGGGCCTGCCATGCCAGCGACCGCTGGGAGCAGGTGGCCGGCGGGAGCATCAGCGTCGATCGCGGTCCACTGCTCGCCGACGTCAGGAGCCGCTGGCGGCCTGCGATGCTGATTCGCTACCTCGAAGACCCGCAGGCCGTGAAGCCTGGCAGCCGCATGCCGAGCCTGCTCGCCGCAGAGCCCGCCGGGCAGCGACGGCAAATCGCGACGGAGCTTGCGCACTTTCTTCTCTCGCGAGGGTCGCAGGACTTCTTCAGCGGGGAAGCCGGCCAGGAGCAGGCTGCCCGCGGGGCTGAGCTCTTTCACAGCGTCGGCTGTGTGGCCTGCCATTCACCCCGCAACGATGCCGGCAGGGAACTGATGCCTGAGGAGTCGGTGCCGCTGGGGAATCTTGCGGAGCGGGCAAGCCTCGACGCACTCGTGCGGTTCCTGGAGGAGCCGACGACGGTGCGTCCGGCCGGCCGTATGCCCGACATGCAGCTCGCGCACGCGGAAGCGGTGGATCTTGCCCACTACCTGATGCGTCCGCCAGGCGATGCAGACCCTCCACAGCCGGCAACAGGCGACCGCGGCCAGGCCTTTCTGGTCGATGCAGACCTCGCTCGGGCCGGTGAGCAACACTACCGCCGGCTTGCCTGCGACCGGTGCCATGAGCCAAAGCAGCACGGTAGCCAGCTGGTGGCCATCCGCTCGGGCACGGCCGGGTGTCTCTCCGAGGCTGGCGGAGCCTGGCCTGCCTACACGCTGACCGCAGAGCAGCGGACGGAACTGGCCCGGTTTGTGGGCTCCCCGCAGCCTGCCGAGGCGGAGCCGCTGGCAACGGCGATGGCAACGCTCCGCTGCACGGCTTGCCATCAGCGGGATGGGGTTGGCGGCATCGACCCCGACCGTGACCACTTCTTTCAGACGACCGATATCAACCTGGGCCCTCAAGGTCGGCTCCCGCCCTCACTGACTGGTGTTGGCGACAAGCTGCGTCCGGAGTGGCTGCGGCAGGTGCTGGTGAGCGGCCGTTCGGTGCGGCCGTACCTGAAAACCCGCATGCCGCGGTTTGGGCGGGAGCAGGTGGAGCCTCTGATCGGCGAGCTGATCGCTGCAGACGACGCGACGGAGCAGCGGTTCCCTGATGTTCAGGATGAGAAGCAGGCGAGAGACGCGGGCCATGAGCTTGCGGGGAGTCAGGGGCTCAACTGCATTGCCTGCCACACATTTCAGCGAAAGCCGGCGGCGACGATGTCGGCGGTCGATCTCACCGAGATGGCTGAGCGGCTGCAGCGGGACTGGTTTGTCCACTACATGCTCGCCCCGCAGTCGATCAATCCTGGCACGGTGATGCCGTCGTTCTGGCCAGGCGGAAAGGCGATCCGTCGTCAGATCCTCGATGGCGACACGCAGAAACAGCTGGAGGCCCTCTGGGTCTACCTGGAGGATGGCAGGCAGGCGCGAGCCCCACGCGGCCTCGTGCTCGAGCCGCTTGAGCTGCTGGCGGGCGATGAGGCGGTGATGCTCCGTCGCAGCTGGCCGGGCGTGGGCAAGCGGGGGATTGGAGTGGGCTATCCCGAGCAGGTCAACCTGGTCTTCGATGCGGAGCAGATGCGGCTGGCAGCTGTCTGGAAGGGCAAGTTTGCCGACCCTGGTGGGGTCTGGCGAAGCCAGGGGCACGGCGTGGTGCGGCCGCTGGGGAGCAGCGTGGTGCAGCTTGCCGAAGGGCCAGACCTGACCAATCCCGCAGCGGCGTGGGAGGCGACGGAGGTGGAGCGGCGGCCACCGGGCTTTCGGTTTGGTGGCTACGAACTCGATGCCCTTCGCCGGCCGCGGTTTCGGTATTGGGCCGACGATGTGGAGGTCGAGGAGTTTTTCCGGGGCAGCCCGCAGCCCGCCCTGCAGCGAACGATCGTGCTCACGGGCCGTGACGTCGACGGCGTTCGTCACTTTCGGCTGCTCTCCGGAAAAACGGTGGATCGGCTCGACGCGAACCGCTGGCAGACTGCCGACGGCCTCACGCTCGCACTCCCAGGGAGTCTCACCGATCGCCTGGAGGTGGTGGCAACTGAGGCGGGGCAAGAACTGCGGCTCGTGTTGCCGAGTGGGTCGTATCAGCGGGAGCTGGAGGTGGCGTATTCATGGTGAGCCGCATGCGAATCGGCCTGGTGGTCCTGCTTGTGTCGGTCTTGTCGCTGTGGGCGGCGGAGCGGCGCGGCGCCCGCGGGGAAACCCTCGGTGAGGCCTGGGGCACGGCGGAACGCGAGGAGGCCTACTACCGGATTGTCGATGTGCCGATCCCGGAGGAGCTGTCGCTTGAGTGTGGCAGTTTCGACATCCTCCCCGACGGCCGGCTCGCCATCGGAACCCGCCGCGGTGAAATCTGGCTGGTGGAAGGCGCCTTCACGCAGTATCCCCAGCCGGAGTTTCACTCCTTCGCCAGCGGGCTCGACGAGGTGCTGGGCCTTGGCTATCGCGACGGCAGTTTCTGGATCACGCAGCAGACGGAGGTCACCCGCGTCACCGATCGCGACGGGGATGACCGAGCCGACGCGTTTGAAACGATCAGCGACGCCTGGGGCTTCAACCACTACCACGAGTTTGCCTTCGGATCGAAGCCGGATGCGGAGGGCAACGTCTGGGTGGCGCTGTGCCTGAGCGAGTCGTACAACTCCAAGGTTCCCTTTCGCGGCTGGTGCCTCAAGGTGACGCCCGATGGTGAGACGCTGCCTGTCTGCAGCGGCATTCGCAGCCCCTGTGGGATTGGGCCTAACGAACACGGGGTGATGTTCTACGCGGAGAGCCAAGGCCCCTGGAACGGCTCCTGTTCGCTCAAGGTGCTCGCGCAGGATGGCTTCATGGGGCATCCCGTGAGCTACAACTGGTATGACCTCACCGATGCGCTCGGCCCCAAGCCTGCCGAGCCGCAGAGCCGCTCGCGGCTGGCTGTGGAGCGAGAACGGGTGCCGCAGCTGGTGCCCTACGCGGTCGTGTTTCCCTATATCCGCATGGGACGGTCGATCTCCGGCTTTCAGGTGGACCGCACCGGCGGCCGCTTCGGGCCGTTTTCCGATCAGATGTTCATTGGCGACTTCAGCCTCAGCGTGGTGATGCGGGCCACGACCGAGCAGGTCAACGGCGTCTGGCAGGGAGCGTGTTATCCGTTTCGCGAGGGCCTCGCGACCGGCCTGCTCGCCTGCCAGTTCACCCCCGAGGGAGATCTGCTGCTGGGGGGCACCAATCGCGGCTGGCCGGTGCGGGGGCCGGAGGCGTTCTCGCTGCAGCGACTCGACTGGACCGGGAAAATGCCGTTTGAAATCCTCGAGATCACGGCGGCACCGGATGGCTTCGAGCTGTCGTTCACGCTCCCGGTGGATTCCGCAGTGGCCGCTCGCCCCGACACCTGGACGCTGGGGTCGTTCACGCACGTCTACCAGCAGGGCTACGGCAGCCCGGAAGTCGACCGCACCGTGCCGGTCGTGACCGAGGCAGTGGTGTCGGAAGACGGCCTCCGCGTGCATCTCGCCGTCGACGGGCTGGTGAAGGGGCATGTCCACGAGTTTGACGCCAGCCCTCTGCGGTCGGCCACCGGCGAGGCACTGCTGCATGCCAACGCCTACTACACGCTCAACGAGATCCCGGTCGCGGCGCCGACGCGGTGAAGCCCCGCATCAACGCACTGCGATTGCAGACTCACCGTATCGCCTGGTTACACTGAGTGGTCGGGGGGCAGAGGCCGCAGCTATGGGCCTCGTTCTCCAGCTGTGGCTCCAGTGCGGAGGTGCGGCGATTCCTGAGTCTTGCAACGTGGACGTTATGAACTGCATCTCTCCTTTGGCCAGCCTTCTTTCGACGTCTGCTGCTCCCCGACGCATCGCCCTGCTGGTATGCGGCATGCTGCTGAGCGGCCTCGCGGCGGCGACAGCCGACGCGGCCGACGCCTTTCAGTTTCAGCCCAACGACACGGTTGCAATCTTCGGCAACGGCCTTGCCGATCGGATGCAGCACGATCCCTGGGTGGAGGCCGTTCTGCAGAGCCAGCTCAAGGGCATGAACGTCCGCTTTCGCAACATGAGCTTCGCGGGCGACATGGTCAACAAGCGGCCCCGCAATGAGGGCTTCACCAACGATGACGAGTATCTCCAGCACGTCGCCCCCGACGTGGTCTTTTCCTTTTATGGCTACAACGAGTCGTTTGGCGGACCGGGCAAGGCCGATGCCTATCGCGATGAGCTGGTGACGCTCGTGGACCGCTACACCGCCCTTCGCCGCGAGGCCGGCAAAGACCTCCGCTGTGTGCTCTTTAGCCCGATCGCCTACGAGAACACCGGCAGCCCGCATCTTCCCGATGGCGTGGAGCTCAATGCCAACCTCGCGGCCTACACCGAAGCGACCCGGCAGGCTGCGGAGCAGGCTGGCGTTGCCTTCGTCGATCTCTACACGCCCACGCAGCAGCTGTTTGCCGATGAGGCCACGCAGTACACGCTCAACGGCATCCACCTCAACGCAGCCGGGTATGAGAAGCTCGCCGGCATCATCGCCGAGGCGCTGCTCGGCAGCTCCGCTGAGGTAGCCAAGGATTCACCGCTGTATCGGGCAATCGAAGACAAGAACTGGCACTGGCACAACCGGTATCGCGCGACCGACGGCAACGACATCTGGGGAGGCCGTTCCACGCTGACCTTTGTCGACGGCCAGAGCAATGCCGACGTGCTCAAGCACGAACTGGTGATGCTCGACGTGATGACCGCCAACCGCGACCAGGCGATCTGGGCAGCCGCGGAGGGCAGGGATTTCGCCGTCGACGACAGCAATGTGCCACCGCCGGTGAAGGTGATCTCCAACGTCGGGGGCGGCAGCGCCAGCTCCAGCGCGGATAAGGAAGGCAGCGTCGAGTATCTCAGCCCGGAGGAGTCGCTGGCGAAGATCCGGGTGCCGGAAGGCTACGAGCTGAATGTCTTTGCCTCCGAGGTGCAGTTTCCCGACCTGGCCAACCCCGTGCAGATGCAGGTGGATGCCAAAGGACGGCTCTGGGCTGCCAGCTGGAACACCTACCCCAAGTGGGAGCCCGGCAAAGAGATGAACGACAGCCTGATGATCTTCGAAGATACCGACAACGACGGAATGGCCGACGTTCGCAAGATCTTCGCGCATGTGCACAACCCGCTCGGGTTTGAGTTTTGGAACAACGGTGTGCTCGTGACGTCGGGGCCGGACCTCTGGTTTCTGCAAGACACTGACGGCGACGACAAGGCCGACCTTCGCGTGCCGATCCTGCAGGGTCTGGGAACCGCCGACACGCACCACGCCGCCAACAACCTGATCTACGGCCCAGACGGCGGCATCTACTGGCAAAGCGGCATCTTCCTGGTGCACAACCACGAGACGCCCTGGAAGCAAAACCTCACCGTGGGGGCGTCGGGGATGTATCGCTTCGATCCCCGCACCTTTGCGATCACGCCGCATGCCGGCAACTCACCAAACCCCCACGGCACGAGCTTTGATCGCTGGGGCTACTGCTATGCCAACGATGGCACCGGGGGACGGTCGTTTCAGGTGCGGCCCGAGGGCAACGGCTTCAAGATGCATGAGCTGCTGACGAAGGAGTTTCGCCCGGTGGCGGCGGATGAGATTCTTTCGTCGGCGCACTTTCCGGATGAGCTGCAGCAGGATTTCCTGATCTGCAACACGATCGGCTTTCTTGGCGTGAAACAGTACGACCTCGACCGGGAAGGCGGGGAGGGCGGCCGCCGTTTTGGCGAGGTCTGGGGCACGCCGGGAATCGAACTGCTCAACAGCGAAGACCGCAACTTCCGGCCGACCGATGCGATCGTGGGAGCCGATGGGGCGCTCTACGTCGCCGACTGGCACAACGCGATCATCGGCCACATGCAGCACAACATCCGCGATCCCAACCGCGATCATGTGCATGGCCGCATCTTCCGGCTGACAGTGAAAGATCGGCCACTGCAGCAGCCCGTGAAGATCGCCGGGGAGCCGATCGAGGCGCTGCTGGAAAACCTCACGCATCCGGTCGATGGCGTGCGGCATCGCACCCGCGTGGAGCTCAGCGGCCGTGACTCCCAGGCTGTGATGGCGGCGGTTCGCGAGTGGATGAAAGACTTCGACGCCAGCGACGAGGCCGAGGCGCACCACCTGCTCGAAGCGTTGTGGCTGCATCAGCAGCACGGCGAGCGGGACGAAGAGCTCCTCGATCGGCTGCTCAGCTCTGATGTGAAACATGCCGTCGTGGCTGCGAATACGGTGAAGCACTTCTGGTACAACGTCGACGCTAGCGGAGCCGACGGCTTCCTCGCCCAGCCGGAGCCGGAGTTTGTGGACTTTGAGCCACCGGCACATCTCAGCAGCGAAGAGCAGACGGTCTACAAGCTCGGTGCCGAGATCTACCAGCGGGAGGCCCACTGCGCCACCTGCCATCTCACGCACGGCAAGGGAAATGCAAACGTCTACCCGACGCTCGTCGACAGCCCCTGGGTGCTCGGCGATGAGGAGCGGCTGATCAAGGCGACGCTCCACGGCCTGTGGGGGAAGATGACGGTCAACGGACAGACCTACGACCCTTCCCGCGGCGTGCCGCCGATGACAGCCTTCCGCTCGCTGCTCAAAGACGATGAGCTGGCGGCCGTGCTGACGTTTGTCCGCAACACCTGGGGCAACCAGGCCGCTGCCGTGTTGCCCGAAACCGTGGGCCGCGTCCGCGAGGCGACCCGCGACCGCACGATCTTCTGGAAGCCAGATGAGCTGCTCGCCGAGCATCCCTTGGAGGAGATGTTTCGGGGCCGGGAGCCCTCGGAGGTGCCGAAGGAGTTTTCCAACGAGCCCCTGGAGAAGGAGCTGCTCGCCGCCGACCCCGCAGAGCTTGCCCGCGTGGCGATGGATCGTGGCAATGTGCAGCGTGGGATGAAGGTCTTCTACGAGTCGTCGGCGGCCTGCTTTGCCTGCCATGATCCGCCCAAGGGGACAGCCCGACTGGGGCCCGATCTCACGAGCCTCAAGACAACGCTCTCGCCGGAGCAGCTCGTCAACGCCTTGCTGCGGCCGTCGGAGCTGATCGACAAGGCCTACGCCCAGGTGAGCGTGTTGGATCTTGATGGCCAGGTGCGGATGGGCATCCGTGTGGAGGAGAACGAGACGCAGATCGTGCTCCGCAACCTCGCGGCCCCAGACCCCATCACGATCACCAAGGACGAGATCGATGAGATCCAGGAGTCGGCCGTGTCGTTGATGCCGGAGAATCTCATGCGGCAGCTGAAGAGCCGGAAGGAGTTTGACGACCTGCTGCGGTATGTGCTCGAGGTGCGGCGGCCCTGACGGAGGTGTGGAATGCTGAGCTTTGAGCATGCAGGCCCGCGGCTGTGCGACGGCCTGACCCGCAGGGAATGGCTGCGGATTGGGCTGCTCGGCGGCGTTGGTGCCGCCGCTTCGGCAACGAGGCCCGGTGTGGCTGCAGCCTCCATGGAGGGCGTTGCTGGCTTCCGCAAGGCCAAGCGGGTGATCATGCTCTTTATGCTGGGCGGCCCGCCGCAGCATGAAACCTGGGACCCCAAGCCGGACGCTCCCGAGGAGATCCGCGGCCCCTTTCAGCCGATCGCGACCGCCACGCCCGGGCTGCACGTGTGCGAGCTGATGCCGAAGACGGCGGCTCTCACCGACCGGATCGCCGTGCTGCGGGCGGTGGCCACCGACGACAATGCCCACTCCTCGAGCGGCTATTGGGTCCTCACGGGCACGCCGCACGCGCCAAAAAATCAGGAAAACGCGTTGCCTGGGGCTCCCAACGACCGGCCTTCGCTGGCGGCGGTGGTGCGACATTTGCAGGGGGATGCCAGCGGCCTTCCTGGAGCGGTGCGGCTGCCGGATGAGATTTGGAACACGGGCCGCATCGTCTGGCCGGGCCAGGATGCTGGCTGGCTGGGCGCGCATGCCGATCCGTGGCTCGTGAGCTGTGAGCCGCAGCAGCCCGACTTCCGCGTGCCCGACATTGCCCTGCCTGTGTCGATGTCACCGGAGCGGCTCGGCCAGAGGCTGGCCCTGAAGCAGCTGCTCGATCGCAAGCTCGCCTCGCTTGAGGCGGCCGCGGTGTCCCGCTGGGGTGCCTGGCAGAACAAGGCAGTTGATCTGCTCCAGGATGCGGCAACACGCAAGGCGTTTGCCATTGACGAGGAGCCCGCCGCGGTTCGTGAGCGGTATGGAACAAACCGCTTTGGCCAGAGCGTCTTGCTGGCGCGGCGGCTTGCGGAGGCGGGCGTGTCGTTGGTGCAGGTCAACTGGACCCGCTGGGAGCACGACGAAGACGTGGCGCCAGCCTGGGACACCCACGCAAAGAACGCGGAACGCTGCAAGAACGATCTCGTGCCGCCGATGGACCTGGCCTACTCGGCGCTGCTTGAAGACCTTGAGCAGCGGGGCATGCTCGACGACACCCTGGTGGTGTGGGTGGGCGAGTTTGGCCGGTCGCCGAAGATCAATCCCTCGGGTGGTCGCGATCATTGGGGGCATGTGTTTTCGGCGGCGCTTGCCGGCGGCGGCGTGCAGGGCGGAGCGGTGTATGGCGCCTCGGATCGTCAGGGCGGCTATCCGCTCGATGGCCGTGTGGAGCCGCAGGATCTCGCGGCCACCATCTACCACTGCCTCGGTTATGCGGCGGAGACCGAAATCCACGACCAGACGGGCAGGCCTTTTGCGATTTCCAAGGGACAGCCAATCACGGCGATTCTGTAGCGGACAATACAGCGTTTTTAACCGGCGATGTGTCGGTGTGGGCGGCGGCGACCTGGAGGATGAACGGGGGCTGTGGTGCCCGGGTGTTGGTGCGGAGAAACTGGGCGTGGATCAGGCCGTCGCCGGGCCACTCCACGGTGGCCTCCAGGCGAGCTCGCACCCACACTTCTCGGCCGCCGCGAACGATGTCGGTGATGCCGATCGCTGCGATCAAGCCGCCTCCATTGCCTGCCTCGCGGACCGCGATCGTCGTCCAGTTCTCGCCATCCGGGGAGACGTCGAGGGATGCCCGGGCACCTGGGTCGTAGGGGAAAGGATCGCCTGTGGTCCAGACCATGATGTGGGCCCGCAGTTCGGCGGCGTCGATCTCAAATGGGGCATCGAAGTGAAACACCATCGACCCTTCCTCTCCCACCGCCGTTGGCCTGAAGAAGCTGTCGCTGCCGGCGTCCTGTTCGGTGTAGCGCTCGAGGCCTTCCATCGAAACGAGATGCTCCTTCCAGGAGTCGGTCAGCGGCGTCAGCCTCCATGCACGGTAGGGGGGCATCGTCCAGGTGGCGCTCGCCTTGCCGGTGAGTGGGCGGCCGAGGCGGTCGCGGACGGCATCCTTTTTGTCGAGCGAGAGCACGTAGACGCCCTCACGAGCGTTGCATGGGGTTAGGCCGCTGAGCCGCCAGGCGTGGTCGGTCTCACGGGTGAGCTGGCAGCCGGCGAGGTCAACCGGCTCGCCATCGCGGGTGAGACTGAAGAACGAAAGACGGAGGTCGTCGACCGGAGACGTGAATGGCAGCAGGATCCATTCCATGGGGGTCGACCGCTTTGCCTTGGTGTCGGTGAACTTGACCGTCAGCGGAGCACCGGTGGCCTGGGCCAGACGTGTGCTTTTAGGGAGCGAGCGATCGAGGCCCAACGGGATGACGGCGGCGAGGGCCGCAACCACGGTCAGGGCTGCCAGCCAGCGTGGCATGTGGTGAGGTGCTCGCCGCGGCACGGCAACGCCGGCGAGCAGCCCCCGCAGCTCGTCTGCGAGTTCGGCGGTAGTCGCGTAGCGGTCAGCGGGAGACTTCTGCAGGCACCGCTCAGCGATCCGTCTGAGGCCCTGCCTGAGAAGAGGAGCGGCCGAGGTGTCGCTGAGTGTGAGTGGCCGGGGCCGGGCCTTGCTGACGATGCGGGCTGTCTCCTCGATGGTGCGGCCCGAGGTGTCGTACGGGAGTCGCCCGGTGAGCAGCTCGTGAAGAATCACACCGAGCGTGTAGACATCGGTACGGGCATCGAGCCTGGTGCGAACGCCCGAGAGCTGCTCGGGGCTCATGTAGCGGCGGGTGCCCAGAAACTCTCCCGTTGAGGTGACGCTCTCGTCATCATCCTCTGCGATCAGTTTGGCAATGCCAAAGTCGATGACGCAGACGCGGCCCTCCGGGCCAGCTCCCTCGCGGGTGACGAGGATGTTGCCCGGCTTGAGATCACGGTGCACAACGCCCTGGGCATGGCCGTAGGCAACTGCCTCGCAGGTCTGCAGGAAGAGCCGCAGCCGCGCATCGATAGCACAGCCGTGAGCATCGCAGAAGCCGACAAGAGGCTCGGCATCGGGAATGTATTCCATCACGGAGTAGGGAACTTCATCGAGGCCGATCTGCAGGCTGCCGGCAGAAAACACCCGCGCGATGCCCGGATGCGTCAGCCGGCCGAGCACCTCCGCCTCTTTGCGGAATCGCTCGAGCGCTGCGGTGCTGCGGCCGTGCCGCATGAACTTCACCGCAACCGCCCGGGCAGGCCGCTGCTGGCGGCCCAGATACACTCTCCCCATGCCGCCCTCAGCGATCAGCCGCTCAATCACCACGCCGCCGAGGTCGACGCCCAGCAGCGGGTCGTCTCGCCCGGTGGTCTGCTCCGAGAGGCCGAAGGTGATCGATCGCTCAGAGAGGAGATCACCGAGCGTGCCTCGCGTCGCCTCGGTCGACGCGGGGAGTGAGGTGGGCGAGGAGCCGCTCCCAGCGGCTTTGGATGCGACGCGGGCAGTGAACGTCCTCCCAGGAGCCGCCTGTGGCCCACTGTCATCGTCGGAGTGAAACTGGCGTTTCATGCGTCGTCCGAGGGCTGGGCGGCAGCAACCTGGAGGGTGAAGGGAGAGGCTTTGTCTGGGTGTGCGGCGTCGTGTGTTCGCAGGAACTGAGCGTAGATCAGGCCGTCGCCCGGCCACTCGATCGTCGCTGTGAGCCGCACCCGCACCCACACCTCGCGGCTGCCTGCCACGATTGCAGAGATGTCGGTCTCGGCGAAAAAACTCCCGCCGTTCCCAGCCTCCCGCTGGTCGATCGTGGTCCACACAGAGCCATCGGAAGAGATGTCAACGCTGGCTCGGGCCCCCGGG
>CALCGM010000018.1 GCA_937900985.1 uncultured Planctomycetaceae bacterium
GCAGCCGCCCTGGAGACCGGGCCCGACGGCGTGGCCCGCGTGGCCGGCGCCCTCGGGCCCCACTTCGCTCCCAAGGCCAAGCAGGTGATCTACCTGCACATGGTGGGCGGGCCGCCGCAGCAGGACCTTTTCGACTACAAGCCGGTGATGAACGAGTGGTACGACAAGGACCTGCCCGAGAGCATCCGCCAGGGCCAGCGGCTGACCACGATGACCTCCGGCCAGGCCCGCTTCCCGATCGCGCCTTCAAAGTATGCCTTCACGCAACATGGCACGAGCGGCATGTGGGTCTGCGAACTGCTGCCAAAGACAGCAGAGATGGTCGACGAGATGTGCTTCATCCGCTCGATGCACACCGAGGCGATCAACCACGAGCCGGCGATCACCTACATGCAGACCGGCAACCAGATCACCGGCCGGCCCTGCCTGGGCAGCTGGCTGAGCTACGGCCTCGGCAGCCTCAACGACGACCTGCCGACGTTTGTGGTGCTTGTTGCCCGGCCGACCAACACCGAGCAGGTGCAGGCGATCGGCGCCCGGCTCTGGTCGAGCGGCTTCCTCTCCGGAGAACACTCGGGCGTGAGCTTCCGCTCCTCGGGCGACCCGATCCTCTATCTCAAGGATCCGCCGGGCGTGTCGCGGGATGTGCGTCGCACCACGCTCGATGGCCTGCAGGCCTTGAACGAGCGGACGTTTGAGCGGATCGGCGACCCCGAAACCCGCACCCGCATCGCGCAGTATGAGATGGCCTTCCGCATGCAGGCGAGTGTGCCGGAGCTGACCGATCTCGCCAGCGAAAGCCAGGCCACGCTCGATCTCTACGGCGACGCGGTCACCAAGCCGGGCAGCTTTGCCAACACGATGCTGATGGCCCGCCGGATGGTGGAGCGGGGCGTGCGGTTTGTGCAGGTCTACCACAACAACTGGGACACCCACGGCAACGTCGCCGGCCGGCTGCCCGATCAGTGCCGTGATGTCGACCAGCCCTGCTGGGCGCTGGTGCAGGACCTCAAGAGCCGCGGCATGCTCGATGACACACTGATCATCTGGGGCGGTGAGTTTGGCCGCACCGTCTATTCACAGGGCGGCCTCTCCAAGGAGAACTACGGCCGCGACCACCATCCGCGGTGCTTCACGATGTGGATGTGTGGCGGCGGTGCCAAGCCCGGGCAGATCTACGGCGAGACCGACGACTTCTCCTACAACATCGTCAAAGACCCGGTGCACATCCGCGACTTCCATGCCACCGTGCTGCACCTGCTCGGCTTCGACCACGAGCGGTTCACCTACCGTCACCTCGGCCTCGACTTCAAGCTCACCGGCGTCGAGCACGCCCGCGTGATCCCGGAACTGATGACCTGAGGAGGCGGGCAGTGACCGCCGTCACACACCCAGACGACCAACCTGCCCCGTCTCAGCCCCGCTCTGCAGCCTGATGTTCCTTCAGCACGCCGAAACGATGCCGGAAAGCAGTCTTCGCAAAAGACCGGAATCCAGTTAAAACGGTCTTCATGGAAGATCGCATCACCGAGGCAATCCGGGAGAAGTTGGCTGACGCTGCGGACCTGCGTTTTCCTCAACTGACACGGCGGGAAGCCAACGGCGGCACGGTGGCCGGGAAGGCCCGCGCGGTGATCGGTATGCGGCGTGCCGGCAAAACGTCTTTTCTCTACCAATGTTTGGCGGGTCGACTCGCGGCCGGTGTGGATCGCGAACGGCTGGTCTACTTCAACTTCGAAGACGAGCGGTTGGCCGGGATCGAAGCGACAGATCTCGGCACACTCCTTGATCTCTATTACCGCGCACATCCCACGCTGCGACGGGCGGAGACGGTGACCTGGTGCTTGGACGAGATTCAGGTGGTCACCGGCTGGGAAGCCTTCGTTCGCCGCATCCTCGATGCTGAAAACGTGGAGGTGTTTCTCAGCGGATCGTCAGCACGCATGCTCAGTCGCGAAGTGGCCACCAGCATGCGAGGCCGCGCGATGGAGACTGTGATCACGCCCTTCAGCTTTCGGGAGTTCTCTGCTGCCCGTGGCGTGTCCCTGCCGGCAACGCACCTCAGCGCGGCGACCAAGTCGCACCTCCAGTCCCTTTTCGACGACTATGTTGCCGTGGGGGGGTTTCCGGAGGCCACTGCGATGCCGACCGAGCGGGAGCGAGTCGAACTCCTCCAGGGCTACGTTGAAACGGTTCTGTTTCGTGATGTTGCCGAGCGGCATTCGGTGAGCAATCTCGTGGCCCTCAGGGCGTTCGCTCGCCAACTGCTACGCAACGCCGCAACGCTCGTCAGCGTCAGCAAGCTCTACGCCGACTTCAGGTCGCGGGGGATCGGCGTGTCGAAAGAGACGTTGCTGCGGTACCTCGAGTATTTCGAGGATGCGTTCCTGCTCTTTACGATCCCATTGGCAACGCCATCGGAGCGTCGCCGGCAGGTGAATCCCCGCAAGTGCTACCTCGTGGACCACGGTCTCTCGCATGCGTTCAGTCCTGCAGCTGGCTTGGACCGCGGGCATTTGATCGAGAACATTGTCGCCTGCGAACTGCATCGCGACTCACGGGATCTCGCCTACGTGAAAACGGCTCGCGGTGGCGAGGTCGACTTCCTGGCCACCCGCTTTGATGGCTCACAAACGCTCTACCAGGTCTCAGCGAATCTCACGAACGCAGCGACGTTTGACCGGGAGGTCCAGCCACTCATCGACGCCGCTGACGAGTTTCCCGAGGCCCGGCGTCTCTTACTTTCCGAGCCGCCCCTCCCTCGCGGGCGATCGATGCCCGCAGGCATCGAGTTCATGCCTGTCTGGCACTGGCTTAACACCTGCCAATGACATCACAAACGCGCGAGCGCCGCTTCTGAAGCCCCTCGCACGAGAACACGTGACCACGCTCACGCTCCGAGGGCCGGACGACACAGCCGCATACCGCTGAAAGCTTTTCCACGGGCTGCGAGGTGGCCGTCCGGGCAAGGTTTGGGCAGAGCGGCACAATGGCCGCGACCACCACCCGCGACTTCCACGCCACCGTGCTGAACCTGCTCGGCTTCGACCACCAGCGGTTCACCATTCGCCACCTCGGCCTCGACTTCCGGCTCACCGGCGTCGAGCACGCCCGTGTGATCCCGGAGTTGATGGCCTGAGCGGGCCCGAGCAGCTCCGCTCGCTCTCCCATCAACCGTCGGGGGTGTCGATCAGGTGCTGTAGCCGTTCGGCCAGTTCCTGCGGGTAGCGGGTGGGCCAGGTGTGATCGATCAGGCCGACGTCGAGCATGTCGCGAAGGTGCATGCGGTCTTTGTCGCGATACGACGTGAGTTTCATCCGCACCAATGCCTCCAGCGAGAGCACGCGGAAGGAGTTGAAGGACACACTCTCCGATGTGTCCGGCACAGCCGTCGCATACTCCGCCCGCACCTTCTCACCGGAGAAGATCACATGCACCGCATCGCGGGCCTTGGCACCGGGGCCGTCGAGAAACATGTCGATGCCTGCTGCGTGCCGGTGGAGAAATCCCGCTTTGGCCAGCGCCTCGGTGGCTCGGCCGAGATCCTCGCGGCGGAGCACAAGGTCGACATCCTGCGTGAACCGCACCGCCGCCTCGTCGACCTGCTCCACCCACGCCATCACGGCGTTGCCGCCGATCACGGCGTAGGGCACGGCCTCCCCACTCAGGGCTCACGTCGGGCTCCTGGAACTCGCGGCATGCCGCGGAACAGCGTTACAAGACGCCGAGTTCACCCACAGATTCTGCGGAAGAGCCGGATAAACCAAAGGCTCGCCGCGCCCCTACCCTGGGGGCAACTGGAATCGTCCGGCAACCACACCCTCCACCGAGATGTCTTCATCGAGCGTTTCCCAACGAAGAGCCGTCCCGCCGACCTCCAGCACCACCTCAGCCAATTCCAACGCCGTCGCCGCCTTCAGCCGACGGAAGCGATCTGCCGGGAATCCAACTACGCGTTGATCGGTCAACTCCACATAGACCATCCGACCCTCAGTCCACGCGCGTGTCGCCACGGTTTCGCTCTCTTGGTGGATGGTGCTCATCGTATGCCTCTGACAACGTGCCGATATGTTCGTGCACCAACCGCTCCATCTCCCTCACAAGATGAGGGGGAACGCCACGATTCCTGGCAAGCCCCACAGGATCGAGCCAGAACTTGCACTCCCCATGTCCGCACCGAATGTGGATATGGGGAGGCTCACTGCCCTCATCCGAGTAGAAGTGAAAGCGAAAGCCACCAACACTCAGAACAGTAGGCATCCGTATAGGGTACGGTTCAAAGGCCACCCGGGGCAAGGTTTAGGCAGAGCGGCATGATGGCCGCGAGCACCATCCGCGACTTCCACGCCACCGTGCCGCACCTGCTCGGCTTCGACCTCAAGCGGTTCACCTACCGCCGCCTCGGCCTCGACTTAAACGGTCTCCATGGAAGACCGGGGCATCGCGACAATCCGGGAGAAGCTGGCTGACGCTTGGCCGACCCATCCTTAAACAAGACACCGTCGTCTTTCGGGATGACTATCGGTGGCGGTCGCATGCAAGGAACCGGGGTCGCGACGCTCTCCGATGGCACGATCGTGGAGTTGGTGGTGGGCCGCCGTGCCACTGGCTGGTCGCCGCCTGCGGCTGACTGCCCATAAAATGTAGGCATAACAGCCAAATAGACATCGACGCATCAAGCTGTCTATGCTTTGATGCATGAGAACGACTTTATCCCTCGACGATGATGTCGCCGCTCGGATCGAGCAGCTGCGGCGGGCGCTCGACAAGCCGCTCAAGGAAGTGGTGAACGAAGCGTTGCGGCGGGGGCTCGCGGGCATGCATGAGCCCCGCCCGCCCGCCCCGTATCGCACCCAGCCGGTCGATCTGGGGCGATGTCGCCTGCCGAATGTTGACGACGTCGCCTCCGCGCTTGCGGCTGCCGAGGGCGAGGCGTTTCGATGAGGCTCGTGGACGCGAATATCCTCGTCTATGCATTCACGACATCGTTCTCGCAACACGAGCGGGCGCGGGCCTGGCTGGACGAGCGGCTGAGCGAGTCGGTTCCTCTCGGTCTGCCATGGCCGAGTCTGCTCGCTTTTGTACGGCTTACCAGCAATCAGCGGATCTTCGAACGGCCCGTGAGCGTGGCCACGGCGTGGCGGCAGGTACACGAGTGGCTGGGCTGCGAGGCGGTCTGGGTGCCGAGCCCAACGCCGCGCCACGGCGAAATCCTGGGGAACCTGCTGGGTGCGACAGGGCTTCGGGCGGAGCATGTGCCCGACGCCCACTTGGCGGCGCTCGCCTTGGAGCACGGCTTGGCGGTGGTCTCAGCCGACGCGGACTTCAGCCGCTTTCCGAATGTCAGGCTGGAAAATCCACTCGCCTGAGGCCGGCGGCGATCCGGCCGCGGCGGCGGGCCGCCTCGACGCTCGGCACCGCTGAAAACAGCGCGTGGGTGAAGGGATGCAGGGGCGCGGCGTAGAGGTCGGCCGCGTGAGCGTGCTCCACCAGGCGGCCCAGGTACATCACGGCCACGTCGTCGGAGATGTATTCGACGATCGAGAGGTCGTGGGAGATGAAGAGATAGGTGAGCCCCAGATCCACGGCGCTGGCGGACGGATCGCCCGCGTCCGCTACGTGCTGCCGCGGCATAGGGCGGCCAACTGGGTCGGGCCCGGCCGCGGCCGGAAGTCAACGCGGCCGGGGGCCAACGGCGTCGTCGAACTCACGCCGTTTGAGTTCCTCGACAGGCTCGCGGATCTCGTCCCGCCACCGCGGAAGCACCGGCATCGCTCTCACGGCGTCTTTGCGGCCAATCACAAGCTCAGGCCCGCGGTCACATTGCTCGCGATCGGCAACGTCGGCAAGCGGCAACGTCGGCAAGCGGCAACGTCGGCAAGCGGCAACGTCGGCAAGCGGCAAGAGGCCGCGACCGGCGGGCATGGAGGCGACGGGTATGCCACGGAAGCATCCTGTGCCGCGACCGCAAAGCCCTGCTCGCACGACACCTCACGGATTGCGTGGGCGAAACTGATGGCGCGGGCGGGGGAGGAGTGTCCGCTCGAGTGCCCGAACTGCGGCGGCGATATTCGGCTCTTTGCCTTCATCACGGAGCCAGGGCCGATCCGGAAGATTCTCACACACTTGGGCGAGCCACTCGAGCCGCCGATGGCGTGCAGAGGCTCTCCTCAATGTGTACACTTCGCATGCACACTTTGGAGCCAAAGCAATGGAAGCCTCGTTTGTGGATCTTCGCAACAAATCCGCGGAGGTCATTCGTGCGCTGAGCCGCAATGAGCGGGTCACCGTGCTGTACCGCGGCAAACCCGCAGCAGTCATGCTGCCTCTCGAAGCCCGCGCAGACGACGCGTTGGTGAGTGCGAAAGATCACCCTGCCTTTGGCATGTGGGCCGACCGACGTGAACTCGAGGACGTTCCCTCCCACGTCCGCCAGCTGCGACGGGGTCGCTTCCATGATCTTTGATACCGACGTGCTCATCTGGGTCCTTCGCGGAAATGCAAAGGCTGCCAAGGCGGTCGATACCGCGGGGGAGCGAAGCCTCTCCACCGTGACCTACATGGAGCTCCTGCAAGGTGCCCGAGACAACGCCGAAGTCCGTGGCATCAAAGCGTTCCTCAGCGACATGCAGTTCGCCATGCTGCCCCTGACGGAAAACATCGGGCATCGCGCCACGATTTACATGGAGGAATACGGGCTCGCCATTGCCATGGGCGTGGCTGATGCCCTGATTGCTGCAACAGCTGTGGAATGCAATCGCCCCCTGCTCACCGGCAACAACAAACACTACAGGGCGATCAAAGAACTCGATCTCCAGCGTTTCCGGCCATAGCCTGCGCCCTGATGGCTCACCTGTGAGCACCCCGCCCCGTTCCTGGGAAACACATGGTTTCGGCCGCCCCGCCTATCCGCAGGCCGCGGTCTACCGAGCCCGGTGACTCTACGCTCGCGATTGATGGGCAGCCCGTTGACGCCTCCACGGACCTCCCGCCGGGCAAGACGGTTCAACTCCAATACAAGGCGCGGTTCTCCACGCCTCGTGCGGGCAGGTCTTCGTTGGCGGTGCCCAGGCCGTAGTGCGCCCACGCGCCAAGCGACGTGTGCTGCTGCTGGCAACACTCGTTGTCTGGAGCCTGTTTGCGATCGATGGCCACCGGCCGAGAGTCCGAGGATTCCTGGCGGCGGGAGGCCAACGGCGGCACTGTGGCAGGGAAGGCCCGCGGGGTGATCGGCATGCGGCTGTCGGTCGTCCGCCAACTCGACGTGCAGCGGACCTCTACCCCCTGCGGTAGCCTATGAGCCGTGAGTGTGGGCGTTTCGGCCATTCGCCAAAACGCTCCGGATCGTCCGGACCGAAAGCACGCGAAGCCGGCTTTCCCTCACGTTGCGAGTTTTTCATGTTGAGCGTTGTTTGGATTCCACTCGCGGTCGTGCTCATCGTTTCCAGCGGCTGCCGCACCGACCAGAGGACACGCATGGCTGGCCATCGCATCTTCACCACGCCGTTCGCCTCGGTGTATCCGCACTACATACACAAGGCGGAACGGAAAGGGCGGACGAAAGAAGAGGTAGATGAAATTATCTGCTGGCTGACGGGCTACGACCGGGCCGGGCTGGCGGAGGTCCTCGAGCAGCAGGTCGACTTCGACACGTTCTTCGCACAGGCTCCGGCGATGAACCCCAACTGCCACCTGATCACCGGGGTCGTCTGCGGCGTGCGGGTTGAAAACGTCGAAGACCCGCTGATGAAGAAGATCCGCCTCCTTGACAAACTCGTGGACGAACTCGCCAAGGGCAAGACCATGGCCAAGATTCTCCGCAGCTGAAAGCCACCGCCATGACCGTCGTCAGAGGTTTTGCCATCACGATCACAAGCGGCATCGTGTTCGCCGCGGTCGGTGCCGGATGCGGCGTTCTTCTCGGCGCGGTCAGCCCCGACTACTACCGAACCGTGTTTCAGGTTCCGCCGGATATCCAACTGGATGCCACCGAGATCGGCTTTGGCCTCGGTGTCACGCAAGGCCTCGCCGCGGGGCTCCTGATCGGCCTGGTGATCGTGGTGACCGTCGCCTGGTCTGCCTCACACGCCACCGCATCCCACCCGCCGCTCCAACGCGAAAACAATGCCTGATCGTTCACGCAAGAAACCCAAGGCCCCGGTGGCGGGCGAGCCCACACTCGACGCCTACATCGCAGCCTTTCCCACGGCCGTGCAGAAGGTCCTCACCAGGATTCGCCGCATCGTGCAGAAGGCCGCACCGGAAGCCGAGGAACGCATCGTCTACCGGATACCAACCTTCGTGCTGGGAAAGAATCTTGTTCACTTCGCTGCCTTCGAGAAGCATGTCGGCTTCTATCCGACTCCCTCGGCGATGGAGCACTTTCGCTCAGAACTCGCGGGCTTCAAGACGGCGAAGGGGTCGGTGCAGTTTCCGCTGACCGAGCCGATTCCCTACGATCTGATCAAAACAATCGTTGCGTTTCGCGTGAAGGAAGCCCGCGGCAAACAATCCTGACGATGCATGTCGCTCGTGATCGAAGCCGCGCACGGTGAGACCTGCCGCATGGTGAGCGGGCAGACGCCCACAGACCGGCGGCGGCTATACTCTCAGGTCTCACAGGGAGTGGAGATCGGGGGCCGCTGCGGCGGGTCCGCTGAGAGCCGAAGGAGATGCAACTGATGGGCAGGCGTCGGACGCAGATGACGATTGGCGGGGCGAACGATTGGTGGATCGCCTCCTTGCTGACAGTCCTCCTCCTGCTGCCTCCGGCCGTGAGCCCGGCTGCCCAGCTGGTGATCGAAGAAGGCGACCATATCTGCATCATCGGCGGTGGCGTTGCCGACGCGATGCAGCACACCGGCTGGCTGGAGGTGATGCTGCAGAGCCGCTTTCCCGAGAGCCGCCTCACGATCCGCAACCTGGCCGTCGACGGCGATGAGGTCGACCCGGCCAAGCGGCTGCGGAGCGCCGACTTCGGCTCCCCCGATCAATGGCTCACCGGCGCCGCCCCGATCCCCCGGCCAGGCGAGATCGCTGATCCATCGATTGTTCGCGAGAACCGCTTCGAGCTCGTTGGCACGGCAGCCGATGTGATCTTCGCCTTCTTCGGCAGCAATGAGGCTCATGCCGGCCCCGAGGGCCTGGAGGCCTTCAAGGCCGACCTCACCGCCTTCATCGATCACACGCTCAGTCAGACCTACAACGGCGTCTCGTCCCCGCGGCTGGTGCTCTTCACACCGATCGGCCACGAGCATCTCGGCGCCAAAGACCACACCAAGCGTCACTATCCCGACGGCACGGCCCACAACGAGCACATCCGTCTCTACGCCGCCGCCATGCAGGAGGTCTGCCGCGGGAAGGGCGTGCCCTGCGTCGATCTCGTGCGGCCCACGCTCGAGGCCTACGACCGCGAGCCCGAGCCGCTGACCGTCGATGGCATCCATCCCACCGCCACCGGCGACCGCGTGATCGCCGGCATCATCGACGAGGCCCTCTTCGGCCGGCATCCCCAGCGGAGCGAGCAGGCGCTGACGCGGCTGCAGCTGGCCGTCGCCGACAAGAACTTCCACTGGTTCAACCGCTACCGTGTGACCGACGGCTACTCCACCTACGGCGGCCGGGCCTGGCTGAGGTTTGTCGGCGGCCAGACCAACTACGAAGTTGCCCAGCGGGAGCTGGAATACCTCGACGTGAAGACGGCCAACCGCGACCGTCGCATCTGGGCAACCGCGGCCACGCTAGGCGACGCCGAGGCCCCGCTGCCCTCGGTCGACGAGGTCGGCCTGCCGGACCTGATCGACGTGCAGACCAACAAGCCCGGTCAGCTCGCAGGCGGCAAGCATGCCTTCCTCTCCGGCGACGAGGCGATCGGCAAGATGACCGTCCACGCGGGCATGCGGGTGGAGCTGGTGGCCGACGAAGCGATGTTTCCCGAGCTGATCAACCCGGTGCAGATGGCCTTCGACACCGCGGGCCGGCTGTGGGTGGCCGTCTGGCCGACCTATCCGCACTGGCGTCCCGACGAGGCGATGAACGACAAGCTGCTGATCCTCGAAGACACCGACGGCGACGGCCGCACCGATCGCGTGAAGACTTTTGCCGATGACCTCCACAACCCAACCGGCTTTGAGTTCTGGGGGAAAGGCGTGATCGTGGCCCAGGGGCCTGACGTGCTCTATCTCGAAGACACCGACGGCGACGACCGCTGCGACATCAAGGAGCGGATCATCCGCGGCCTCGACACCGCCGACACCCACCACACCGCCAACAGCTTCACGTTCGATCCGGCAGGCGCTCTCTATTTTCAGGAGGGCACCTTCCACCACTCGCAGCCGGAGACGCCCTGGGGGCCGCCGGCTCGCGTGGCCAACGGAGCGGTCTTCCGCTACGAGCCGAGGACTGGCAAGGTCGGCCTCTACACGAGCTACGCGTTTGCCAACCCCCACGGCCATGCCTTCAACCACTGGGGCGACGACATCGTCGTCGACGGCACCGGCTCGGTGCCCTACTGGGGCAGTGTCTTCTCCACCCGGCTCGATGGAATGGACAAGCATGGCGGTGCTCCAAGCGTGTATCAGCAGCGGACGCGGCCCTGCCCAGGCATCGAGTTTCTCTCCAGCCCCCACTTCCCCGAGGAGATGCAGGGCAACCTGCTCGTCGGCAATGTGATCGGCTTCCAGGGAATCCTTCGCTACAGGTTTGAGCCTTCTTCCAACCCAGACGCCGACGCCTTCCCTGTGGCCGTGGAAGCCGAGCCGATCGTCTCGTCAAGCGATGTGAACTTCAGGCCCGCTGATCTCGAGGTGGGCCCCGACGGGGCGATCTACTTCACGGATTGGCAAAACCCGATCATCGGCCACATGCAGCACAACCTCCGCGATCCCAGCCGTGACCGGCAGCACGGCCGCGTGTATCGCGTGGTGATGGACGACCGCCCGCTGGCGAAGGTCGAGTCGATGACCGAGCGTTCGGTCGAGGAGCTCGTCGGCCTGCTCGCCCACCCGACCGACCGGGTGCGATACCGGGCCAAGCTCGAACTGGCCGGCCGCGATGAAGACGAGGTGGTGCCGGCGGTAGACGCCTGGCTGGCCTCGCTCGACACCGCTGACACCGCCTCAGAGCATCATCGCCTCGAGGCCCTCTGGACGCTGCGGCACTTCGACCAGGTGGATGCCGACCTGCTCGAAGCCGTGCTCACCTCGCCCGACGCCAGGGCTCGCGCCGCGGGGATGCGGGTGCTGGCGGCGATCATCGACCGCGTGCCGCACCCGCACGCGATGGTGATGCGGGCGGCGGCTGACGAGAGCCCGCGAGTACGGCTTGAGGCGCTGCGAACGGCCTGCGAGCTTCGCACCCCCGAGGCGGTTGAGGCCCTGGCGATCGTTGAAGAGTTTCCTGGAGACCGCTTCATGGCCTACGTGAACCGCGAGGCTGCCAGGGTGCTCGTGCCGGCGTTTGAGGCCGCCCGCAGCCGCGGTGAGCCGCTGGCGTTCACCAGCGACGCCGGCTGGCGGTATCTCTACGGCTCGATGAGCAACGATGAGCTGGCGGCCGAGCCGCGAAGCCTGCCGGTCTGTCGGGAGATGCTGCTGCGGGCAGGGCTCGACGAGCGGCTCCGCAGCGACGCGGTGGAACGCATCGCAGAGGCCGACGGCCGCAGCGTGGTGGCCGTGGTGGCCGAAGCCCTGAGAGAGCTCGATGCCCGCGACGGCTCCGTCGACACGCCGACCGTGTTTGACCTGATCCGGCTGATGCTCAGCCGACCCACCGAGCAGCTGGCTGCGCTCCGTGGCGACATGCAGCGGCTTGCCACGTCGGCCACCCGGCCGATCATGCGGCGAATCGGCTACGTCGCTCTGATGACCATCGATGCAGCCTCCGGCGGCAACTCCGTTGAGCAGGTCTGGCAGCTCACCGCGGAGGATCCCCGGCGGCTTGTCGACCTGATTGGAGCCCTGCCGCTGGTGAGCGATGCCGGGGTTCGCGTGGCGCTTGCCGACCGCATCGTGCCCCTGCTGGAGCCGGCCAGCGAGCCACTCGCCGAGGAGCCCGGCTCGCGGGGCCGCTACGTGCGGATCGAGCTGCCCGGTCGCAGCCGCACCCTCACGCTCGCGGAGGTTGAGGTCTTTGCCGGCGGCAGCAACGTGGCCCGTGGCGGCAAGGCCACACAGTCGAGCACGTCCAATAGCGGCGACGCCTCGAGGGCCATCGACGGCAACCGTGA
>CALCGM010000019.1 GCA_937900985.1 uncultured Planctomycetaceae bacterium
AGCTGCTTGTATTTCACCAGCGCGATGTCGGGCTCGATGCCGGTGGTGTCGCAGTCCATCAGGAAGCTGATCGTGCCGGTCGGGGCGAGCACGGTGGCCTGAGCGTTGCGGAAGCCGTGCTGCTGGCCCCCTGCGAGAACGTCCTCCCAGACGCTGCGAGCGGCGTCTCGGAGATACTGCGGGCAGGCAACATCGATCTTGTCGACCGCCTTGCGGTGCATCTGCATCACGTTGAGCATCGGCTCGCGGTTGGCGGCGTAGCCCTCGAAGGGGCCGACCGCGGCTGCGAGCTCGGCGCTCGCTCGGTTCGCGGCACCGTGCAGGAGCGCGGTGATCGCCCCGCACACGCCGCGGCCGGCATCGCTGTCGTAGGCCAGGCCGTCGGCCATCAGCAGGCTGCCGAGGTTGGAGTAGCCCAATCCCAGCGGCCGGTACATGTGGCTGTTGCGGGCGATCCGGGCGGTCGGGTAGCTGGCGTGGTCGACAAGGATTTCTTGAGCCACGAAGAAGATCCGGCAGGCCGCGGAAAACCGCTCAACGTCGAAGTGGCCGTCGGGCTTGCGGAACTTCATCAGATTGATGCTGGCGAGGTTGCAGGCCGTGTCGTCGAGAAACATGTACTCGCTGCACGGGTTGCTCGCGTTGATCCGCCCGGAGTTGGGGCAGGTGTGCCAGCGGTTGATCGTGGTGTCGTACTGCACGCCCGGGTCGCCGCACTGCCAGGCACACTCAGACATCTTGCCGAGCACCTCGCTCGCCTTGAACGTCGGTCCGGCCTTGGCCGCGTCGGTGATCCAGTGGGTGGTCCAGGAGTCGTCGCGATCAACGGCCTGCATGAACTCGTCACTGACGCGGACCGAGAGGTTGGCGTTTTGGAAGAGGATCGAGGCGTAGGCTTCACCGTTGAAGTTGGCGTCGTAGCCCCCCTTCTCGATCAAGACGCGGGCCTTCTTCTCCTCGCGGGCCTTGCACTCGATGAACTCCATAATGTCGGGATGATGCACCTTGAGCGACTGCATCTTGGCAGCCCGCCGCGTCTTGCCGCCGCTCTTCACGACCGCCGCCACCTGGTCGTAGACCCGCATGAAGGAGAGCGGGCCAGACGGCTTGCCGCCGCCAGCGAGCTTTTCCCGCTGGCTGCGGAGGGTGGAGAGGTCGGTGCCGGTGCCTGAGCCAAACTTGAAGAGCATCGCCTCGCTGCGGGCGAGCTCCATGATGTCTTCCA
>CALCGM010000020.1 GCA_937900985.1 uncultured Planctomycetaceae bacterium
TGGCAAAACCCATGAAGAAAAACAGCAACAGCGGCTGAAACAGGTTGCTCGTGAAGCTGTTGAGAATCGCCTCCAGCGGCGAGCCAGCGGCCGGCTCTTGATGTAGCCGCAGCCGGATCACACCGGTTGCCTCAGCCATCCGCAGGCTCTGCAGCTGGCTGTCGTCAACGGCCAGGCTCACCACCCGGGTTTCATAGAAGCCGGCGTGCCGCGATGGAGCCGCCGCGATCACCGGACCGGTGCGGCTCGTCTCTTCGTCCGATGTCTCGCCCAGGCTGCCGACCACATCAGCGATGCTCCGCGTCACGCTCTCCACCGACACCACCAGCACGCCCCGCATGAAGATCTTGTTGATCGGCCCGTGGCTTCCCATCGTGACGTGGCCCACGTCGACCTTGAGCCCTGGCTCGAGGATCGCCGCATCCTCCACTTCCACGACGGTGCGAAAAATCCGCTGGCCGATGGGGAGTTTTCGTGACTCCTGCGGTGGGGCCACGTCCTGCGTTGTGGCAACGGCAAGCTTATGGCCGAGCACGACCGGAAGGCCCTCGAGCTGATTGCCAGCGGCGGTCGCTGGGATCAGCGAGGCCATTGCCACCATTCCGCAGAAAGCCCTGAGAACGAGCAACCGAGCCACCGCCCGGTGGTGGCGGAATGGCCTGTGGTGGCGCGAGTCGAAAGGGCAAGATGGTCGCATCGTGATGTTGTTCATGGTGCCGGGAGGTGCCTGACGCCAGCGGAATATGCCGCACGCGGCTCTCTTCATGAATAGTTCGGGATTTCAAAAAAACCAAGGAAAATGCGGGTAAACTCCTCGCTGGCGGTGCGCCGCCGCGAGACCGCAGGTGTGGCTTGGAGGTGTTTCGAAATCTAGGTCACGTTTTGCGACAGTGCGTGGATTTCCGGTTGCAGCGACTGGAGCGGTCGCTCGGGGGGGGATTGAGATGAGACGAGTAGCGAGAGTTTTGTTGTTTCTGGCGCTCGCAGCGGCCAGCGGTCTGCACACCACGCTGGCACAGGCCGACGAGCCTGCCAGGCCAAACATCGTGGTCGTGTTTTGCGACGACCTCGGCTACGGCGATCTCGGCTGCTTCGGGCATCCCACGATCCGCACGCCCCATCTCGATCGGATGGCCGCTGAGGGCACGAAGCTCACGCAGTTCTATTCTGCAGCTCCCGTCTGCACTCCGAGCCGGGCGGCCCTGATGACCGGCCGACTGCCGATCCGCTCCGGCATGTGCAGCGACAAGCGGCGGGTGCTCTTCCCCGACTCGGGCGGTGGGATTCCGGCCGCCGAGGTCACCCTCGCCGAGGCGCTGCGAGACGAGGGCTATGCCACTGCCTGCGTCGGCAAGTGGCATCTCGGGCACCTCCCGCAGTTTCTGCCAACCGCCAACGGGTTTGAAAGCTACTTCGGCATCCCCTACTCCAACGACATGGACCGGATCGCGGAAGCACCGAAGGGGCGGGATGCGTTTTGGGAGCCCGAGAGCCGATTCTTCAATGTGCCGCTGATGCGGAATGCAGAGGTCATCGAGCGGCCGGCTGAGCAGACGACGATCACCCGCCGCTACACCGAAGAGGCCACACGCTTCATCAAAGCCCACCGCGACGAGCCCTTCTTTCTCTACATGCCCCACAGCATGCCGCATGTGCCCCTGTTTCGGTCGGGCGAGTTTGCCCACACGAGCCGCCGTGGCCTCTACGGCGACGTGATTGAGGAGATCGACTGGAGCGTGGGCCAGATCCTCACCACCCTCAAAGAGCTGGGCATTGCTGAAAACACCATCGTCTGGTTCACCAGCGACAACGGCCCCTGGCTGACCTTCAAGGATCACGGCGGTTCGGCAGGCCCGCTCAAAGACGGCAAGGGCACGACCTGGGAAGGCGGCATGCGAGAACCATCGCTTGTCTGGTGGCCTGGCACGATTCCCGCAGGCCGTGTGTCAGCCGAGCTTGGCACCACCATGGACATCTACGCCACCAGCATTGCGCTGGCCGGCGGCAGGCTGCCTGAGGATCGCGTCATCGATGGCGTCGATCTCACCGCCTGCCTGCTTGCAGAAACGCCCTCACCAAGGGAGCAGGTGATGTACTACCGCGGCACCCGACTGATGGCGGTTCGCAGGGGCCCCTGGAAGGCGCATTTCATGACGCAGGAGTCGTACACCGGCAACAACAAGCTGGTCAGCCATGATCGGCCGCTGCTCTACAATCTCGAGATCGATCCCGGCGAACAGTGGGACGTGGCCGCCGAGCATCCTGAGGTGGTTGAGGCGATCCGGCAGGCTGCCGAGGCCCATCAGGCAACTGTCGAGCCGGTGCCGTCGCAGCTGGAGATTCCCCTCCCGCAGCTGTGACCTGCTGCTTCGCTGCTGCCACACCGGGAGGCCGCCTCGCCGCCAGAACATGGAAGGAATCCAATGCGCCACGCGCAACGTGGAGCGGTGCGGCTGCTCCTTTTCGCTGCTGCTCTGACCACGGCCTCTGCCGCCAAGGCGGAAACCTTCACGTTTGGCACACTGCCGCTGACGGCTCCCGACGGCTTTGTCGTGGAGCAGGCCGCCGCGGCACCGCTCGTGGAGCGGCCCATCACCTGTGCCTTTGACGACGCAGGGCGGCTCTACGTCGCCGAGTCGAGTGGCTCCAACGCCCCCCTGGCCGAACAGCAGAAGCAGCCCTCGCATCAGCTGCTGCGTCTGGAGGATACCGATGGCGATGGGGTCTTCGACGAGCGGACGGTGTTTGCGGACGGCCTGATGATGCTCCAGGGAACCCTTTGGCACGACGGCTCGCTCTACGTGGCTGCCGCTCCTGAGATTCTCCGGCTGACCGACACCAACGACGACGGTGTGGCCGACGTGCGGGAAGTCTGGCACGACGGGGCCACGCTCACTGGGTGCGGCAACGACCTGCATGGCCCCTATCTCGCGGCCAACGGCCGCATCGAGTTCACCAAGGGAGCCTTTGCGGCGCAGACCCACGACCTTCCCGGACGGCCCGGCTGGACGACGCGAGCCTCGCATGTGTTTCGCTGCCGACCCGACGGCTCCGACTTTGAGGCGGTCGTCACCGGCGGCATGGACAATCCCGTCGATGTGGCCTTCACTGCCGCTGGCGAGCGGCTGCTTTCGGCAACGTTTCTTACGCATCCGGCAGGTGGCCTTCGCGACGGCGTGGTGCATGCGGTCGATGGTGGCGTGTTTGGCAAAGACCATGGTGTGCTGGAGGGGCATCCCCGCACAGGCGACCTGCTGCCGGCCTTGATCCAGCTCGGCCCCGCAGCCGCCTGCGGCCTGCATGTGCACTCCGGCTGGGGCCTCGGCGAGGCCTTTGCCGACAACGCGTTTGTGTGTGCCTTCAATCTGCGGAGCGTCTCTCGGCATCGGCTGCTCCCACAGGGCGGAACGTTTCGCGTGGAAAGTGAGCCGTTTCTCACAGGCGACTCGGCTGACTTTCATCCCACGGACGTGATCGAGGATGCTGATGGCTCGCTGCTGGTGGTGGATACCGGCGGCTGGTACAAGCTCTGCTGCCCCACCTCCCAGCTGGAGAAGCCTGCGGTCACGGGGGCGATCTACCGCGTTCGGCGGCGGGACACGCCGCAGCTGAGCGATCCCCGCGGTTTCCGCCTGGCATGGGATGACGTGGCCGACGATGCGCTGGCAGCCAGGCTCGGCGATCCACGCCCGGCCGTTGCCTGGAGAGCTGTGGAGCAGCTGGCTGCACGCGCGGCGACAGCGCCGTTGGCCGGCGTGCTCACCGCCGGCAGCTTCTCTGAGGCCGCCCGGCAGCGGGCGGTGTGGGGGCTGGCAAGGATCGACGGGCCGGATGCCCGTGCGGCCGTCCGCACAGCACTCGGTGATGCCGCCGCCGGCGTGCGGCAGGCCGCCGCCCATGTTGCTGGGCTCCACCGCGACGCCTCCGCGGTCTCGGCCCTGACCACGCTGCTGGATGGCGATGCTGCGGCGGTCGCTCGGGCCGCCGCCGAGGCGCTCGGCCGGATCGGCGGCGAGGCGGCGGTGGCAGCAGTCCTCACAGCCTGCGAACAGCCGCACGGCCGCATGATGGAGCACACGCTCATCCACGCGCTGATCGAATCGGCCAGCACCGCAGCGCTTGAGGAGGCGCTCGCCGCGGTGTCGCCAGGCGTTCGTCGGGCCGCCATGGTGGCCCTCGACCAGCGGCCGCTGCGGCACGCCGAGGCCGAGCACACCGACGATGCTCCCCTGCGTGAGGCAGCGCTGGCCGCCGCGACCGATCCCGCCCCAAGGCTTCGCGAGACCGCGCTGTGGATCATCGGCTCCCACCCACCATGGGCCACGAGCGTCGCCGCTGCCGTTCCCGAGCTGCTCGCGAGCGGCAACGCTGCGGAGCCCGGGGGCATGCTCAGCCCACAGCTGACAACACAGCTCGCACGGCTCGCTCGCAACCCCGCGGTGGCCGACTCGCTCGCTGCGGCGTGCCGGGAGACTGCAGCCGACCGGCCGATGATCGCAGCGGCGGCGCTTGACGTGATGCGGGCATCGGCGGTCGATCCTGTTCCAGACCGCTGGGTCCTGTCGCTGGCCGACCGGCTTGAGGCCGACCTGCCGCTGGCCGAGGTTGGTTCGTCCGTTTCAGCTCGACTCGCCGCCACGGTCCGCACCATCGCCGCCCTGCCCTTGTCGGGACAGCAGCGGAAACTGCTCTCGACCCTGTTAAGCGACGTGGCCGCCGACCGTCGGCAGGCTGCGTCGGTGAGCCTGCAGGCGGTTGCGGCCAGCGGCTTGGGAGGGAGCGTGCCCGAAGCGGTTGTTGAACGACTGCTTGAGATCGTTGTGGATGACAGGCCGGATGGCGAGAACGGCCACATGGTGTCGCCGCTCGATCGCTCCGCGGCGGCGGAGGCTCTTGCCGCAGTTTCGCTCGATGAGAGCCAGCACATGCGGCTCGCCATGTCGCTCGACCGGCAGGCTGCCGGCGATGTCGGCCGCCTGCTGCCGCTGCTGACCACCGCCGGTGGGCCACCGCTCGTGCGGAGCCTCGAGGTTCTGTCGCAGGCATCCAGTCTGGCCTTGCTTCCCCGGCCTCTGGTGATTGCTGCCATCGACGCCGTTCCTGCCGAGGGCAGAGCGGCTGGAGCCGGGCTGCTCACGAAAATCGATGCCGCGCGGAGCGTTCAGCGGGAGGCATACGACCGACTGATCGCCGCGCTCCCCCCAGGCGATGCCAGCCGTGGGCATCATGTGTTTCTCTCCAACAAGGCCGCCTGCATCAGCTGCCATGCGATGGCCTATGCGGGCGGCCGCATCGGCCCCGATCTGACCCGCATCGGCAGCATTCGCACCCGGGCCGACCTGCTTGAGGCGATTCTGCTGCCGAGCGCGAGTTTCGTTCGCAGCTACGAGCCAACGGTGGTGCTCACCCGCGACGGCCGCAGCATTCCCGGCATCATCGGCGAGCAGAACGACCGCGAGATCGTGGTGCAGACATCGGCCACCGCCGCGGCGCGGGTTCCTCGCGAGACGATCGAGAGCATCCATCCAGGCACGGCATCGCTGATGCCCGCGGGCTACGAGATGCTGCTGACTCCTCAGGAGATTGCCGACCTTGTGACCTTCCTCGAGCGGGCCAGGTAGTCGGAGGCGGACGCCCCAGGCTCAGCCGGAACGGCCCGCCTGCTTCGTCAGACACACGGGCTCGGCTCGGCAGCTGCCCCGCACGCGAAAGCGTCGCCGCGTGCCCACTTCTTCGCAGAGGTGCCAGGTGCGGAGCCGCTGCTTGTGCCGAAACACCCGGCCGCTGGCCAGGCGAAACGTGCTGCCCTCGGGCAGGTCATCGACCCGCACGACCGCATCGGCGTTGTCGTCGTAACGGCTCAGTGCCGTCAGCAGCGTGGGGTCAGCACAGCTTGATGCCCGCGGGTTTTGCATCATGCCGGCGATGGCGGCGGCCACATCGTCTGGCAGGTTGTGTTCTCGCACTACCGGCTTGAGCAGCTGCCCGAAACTGGCTTTCCACTCTAGGCCATGGGGGGCGACGCGGCGGCGAATCGTCCGAGCCACCTGCAGATGGGCGATCTCGTGCAGCAGTGTGATCAGAAAGGCGTAGGGGTTGAGGTCTTCGTTGACGCTGATCTGGTGCCAGGGCCGGCCGCGGCCGGGCGAACGGTAGTAGCCGAGGCGAGTGCGACGAGGCGGGCTGATCACCAGGTCGACGGGGTGGCAGACGAGCAGCTCGATCACGTAGCCGACAGACGCCTCGGGAATCCGCTCCGCCAGCATCCGCGTCAGCTCTCGCCGTCGCCACGCCTCATCCACCATCGCTCGCCTCCCTGCGACTGCGCACCCTCGGTTTTGCCATTGGGCCACATCGTATCCAAACAGCGCCCGCCTGGCATCGGCAGGCACTGCCGACGTGGCAGAGAGCAGCCGAACGGGTTCTTCAGCCGCTGGGCCTGCTCCGCTTGTGCCTTTTGCTCGCAGACAGTGAGATGGAACTCTCCTTGCGGCCCCCGCCTCCCGCTGCCGCAGCCCATCCCCGCTGCTGACAATGTTTCCCTTTCTTGCCCACAACCTCCGCTGGCTTGCAGCAGGCTTTTTCCTGACCTTCGGCTCAGCCTTCGGGCAGACCTGGTTTATCTCGCTCTC
>CALCGM010000021.1 GCA_937900985.1 uncultured Planctomycetaceae bacterium
TGAGGTGACGATCGGGCAGTACACCGAGTTTCTCAATGCGGTCGCCGCCAAAGATCCATACGGCCTCTACAACACGATGATGGCCACCACGGCCAATGTGGCGGGCATCGAGCGGTCGGGGGCTTCCGGCTCCCACCGCTACAGCGCGATCGGCTCGGCCCTGCGGCCCATCACCTATGTCAGCTGGTGGGATGCCGCCCGCTTCTGCAACTGGCTGCACAATGGCCAAGGCTCTGGCGGCACCGAGCAGGGCGCCTATCCGCTGGCCGGGGCCGTCGAGGGCATTCCGCCCAAGGCCAGCCCGGACGCGAAGTTTACAATCCCGACCGAAGCGGAATGGTTCAAGGCGGCCTACTACAAGGGAGGAAGCCTGAACGCCGGCTACTGGACCTACGCCACGCAGAGTGACGAGCCGCCGGGCAACCAGCTGGAGAGCGGAAGCCATCAGGCCAACTATCGAGCCCGCGGCCTGTTTTGCCTCACCCAGTCGGCCCACCACAGCGAAGACGCGCTGTATCTCACCGACGTGGGAGCCTTCTCCGGCAGCAGCAGTGCCTACGGCACCTTTGACCAGCAGGGCAACGTCCAAGAGTGGAACGATCTGACGGGGCTGTCCGAGCCCGCCCGCGGGCTGCGTGGCGGTTCCTGGTATCAAGGCCTCTTTTTCTTAAACCATCGCAATGCTGCCAGCACACCGACCTACGAAAACAGCAACACCGGCTTCCGCGTGGTCAGCCCTGCTCCAGAGCAATCGCCCTAACAGACTGTGGAAAGAGTCTGCCGCCGCAGGATGCGGCGAGCGGCAGCCTGATCACGGCCCGTCCGTCACCCCTCCCGTCACCCCTCCCATCACATAGCTGAGCAGGTCGCGGAGCTGGGCGTCGCTGAGCGTTTCTACGAGGTTGTCGGGCATCAGCGACACCGGCGAGGCTTCGTAGGTGTCGATGTCGTGAGAGGCAAAGCGAACCGTCTGTCCTTCGCCGGTCCGCAGCAGAATGCCGTTTTCCGACCGCTCCACCAGCAGCCCGCTGGCCACCTGGCCGTCGGTGGTGAGCACGCGGTAGGTCGTGTATTCCTCGCGGATCGCGGCAGACGGGTCGGCAATCGCGAGCGACAGAAAATCGACGTTCGTGCGTTCATACCCCGTCAGGTCGGGCCCCACCTCGCCCCCCTGGCCAAACAGCCGGTGGCAGCTGCCGCAGTGTTTCCCATACAGCAGCTCTCCCGCAGCTCGGTCGCCTTGATCGCTGCGGGCAGCCGCGGCCACCCGCTCCATCTGGGCAAGCTTCTCTGCGGGCGTTGCCCGCACGGCTCCCCAGAGGCGATGCATGTCTGCCGCGAGCTCATCGTCACCGTGGGCCTGCAGCTGCACGAGCATGTCTGGGGTGACCACCTCGGCGGGAATCTCAAGTGCATCGATCCGGGCAATCAGCTGCTTCGCCCAGGCAGGTCGGCTGGTGAGCACCCGGATCGCGATCGGCCGCAGGCCAGTGCGTGAGTCCATCGCCTGGTAGCCCGAGGCCACATGGCTGCCGATCGCGGGGTCGTCAAAGCGAGCAAGCCCCACCAGAGCCGCACGTCGCACAGCCAGCGAAGCATCCCCAAGACAGCCCAAGAGCGCCGCTGCGCCACCGGCTGCCTTCGCCTCAGCCACCGCGTCGATCAGCCGCACGCGATCGCCTGCCAGCGTGCTGCGATCCGCGAGCATGGCAAC
>CALCGM010000022.1 GCA_937900985.1 uncultured Planctomycetaceae bacterium
AGCAGATCGACATCGGCCACCACTACGAAGCGATGAGCCGCAAAGAGTTTCGGCTCGACCAGGTCTCGCCAGTCTGCCGCTCGCCAGACATCGAACGAGATACGCTGCCGCAGCCGGCAGCCCGAAAGCCGTTGCTGGAGAGCGAGCATCCCGCATGAGCGATGTATGCTGGCGACACCGCCGGCGGCACACCGGAGCATCAGAATCATCGTGAGGGAGGAACGCAGCATGCGGCATGCCCGTCTTGGCATCAGCCTCTGCCTGGTCGCGATCGGCTGGATCAGCAGCAGCAGGGCAGCGATCGCTGCGGAGCTTCGCGCTGCCGCAGCCACGATTGACATCACCCCCACCGAGCCGGTGCCGATGTGGGGCTACGGCTCACGGCATGCCGCGGCTTCCACCGGCACGGCCGATCCCTTGCTGGCCAAGGCGGTGGTGATCGCGGTCGGCGACGCCAAGCTCGCCATCGTTGGCCTTGATCTTGGCCGCTCGCCGACGGAGGCCGGGCTGCAGCGGATCCGCGAGGCGATCCGAGCCAAGGCTGGCATCGAGCACTCCTTCATCGCCGGCTCCCACACCCACCACGGCCCGGTGGTCGAACTCTGCGACGAGCCCGGCAGGGGCCAAGGCCGCTACGACACCGCCGTGCGGTATGCCAGGTTTCTCGAAGCACAGATTGAGCAGGTGATTCTCGCAGCCGACAGCCAGCTGGTGCCCGCCCGTGTGGCAGCGGGCTCCCGCGAACTCGAGGGCTTCAACCGCAACCGCCACTCCAAGATCCAGCCCGCTCCGGTCGACCGCCGGCTCGGTGTGCTCCGGCTCGACGATGCGGCCAGCAGCAAACCGCTGGCGGTGCTCGTCAACTTCACCGCCCATCCCACCAGCATTCCCGACGAGACGATGACCTTCTCCGCCGACTACATCGGCTCGCTGCGAGAGACGATCGAAGCGAAACTCGGCGGCACGGCACTCTTCATGCAGGGGGCTTCCGGCGACCTCTCCACCGACCGCAACGGCCAGGATCACCGGGCCTACGGTGCGGCGGTGGGCCGAGCCGCCGCCGAGCTCGCTGAGTCGCTCGAGCCGATCGCTGCGAAGCGGCCAACGCTCAAGGTTCGCGAGGAGCGGTTTGCATTTGATTCCAGGGTCGACTTCACGAATCCCGTGATCGCCGGCATCTACTCGCTCGCCTTCTTCCCCGAGCTCGTCGCCAACTTTGTCGCCGAATACAGCGACGGCATCCGGCCCCGCATCACCGTCGCCGTGCTCAACGATTCGATCGCCTTCGTCGGCGGCTCCGGCGAGTTTTTCTGTCAGCACGCGGTGCGGCTGCGGGAACGAGCTCGTGTCGACGAGCTGTTTTTCTTCGGCTACTGCAACGGCTACCACCAATACTTCCCCACGATCGAGGCGGCAGCTGAGGGCGGCTACGGCGCCGACACGCAAGTCGCCCCGGCGGAGGTGGGAGCAGGCGAAGCGATGATGAACGCGGCCCTGGCCTGGATCTATGAGCTGCAGGGCGAGCTGTAAGGGCGACCTGGAGGACCAAGGCAAACGCGGGAGGGAACGGGACGGGTCCTCGGGCCGCACAGCGGCCTCGGCTCCGCCGAGGTGCCTCCGGCACCCGAAGACCC
>CALCGM010000023.1 GCA_937900985.1 uncultured Planctomycetaceae bacterium
CAAGTCACTCAAGCAGCAAGTCACTCAAGCAGCACCGTCGCGCAGGCGATCTGATCACTCACGCAGCGTGCGGGCGAGGGCCTCAGCGTCGAAGGTTTCGGCAGGGCCCTCGTGGAGCAGCAGGCTGTAACGAAGCCGGAAGGGTTTGCCTTTGGGGATCGTGGTGGTGACGTAGGGCTCACGCCGCTCTTTGGGCTGCCTGGGAAACGGGTTAGCGACGAGCGCGCCGTAGTCGCGGCTGTGTGCCCAGCTCGCACGCGGGTTGTCTGGATGCGGCACGATCAGGATGCCCGCCCGCACGTCGCCAACCGTGCCGGAGTAGTCGATCCAGGTGAACTCTTGGCCCCAGGTGCCTTTCCCGTTTCGCTGGCCCTGATCGTTTTGAATCTCGCCGGAGCCGCCATCGACCCGCAGTGGGCTGGCGATCCGGATTGCCAGGCCGCTTTCTTCCTGGTCACCAAATACCACGTCGTGCTCGTCGCTGAAGAAGGTGGCATCCCAGTCGAGGCGGAGGCCCTGATCGACCCGCTGCCACCGGTACGACGTGTCTTGCATGCAGATCGTCTTCTCCCCAGACGGATCCATGTAGCGATCACGAGTGGCAAACGTCGCTTCGTTGCCGTTTGCCGTTGGAGGCTGAAGAAAGCGGTCGAAGACAACCGGCGATGTCAGCCGCCAGTAGTCGTTGCCGTCAATCCAGCCAAAGCTCATCCAGATCCCCGGGTGCATCTCGGGGTGGTCATTGTTGTCTGGCGTCTGCGATGGGAAGCGACGGGTGACCGGAATCCCCGAGGGCGTGTGGACGTTGACAAAGGCCCGACGGGTGAGAGCCTCGTCGCGAAGCAGATAGGTCGCGATCGGCTGGCCGTCGAATCGAAGGCTGAGCTGGTCGTCTGACTCATCAAACGCAAAGCCACGCGTCTGCAGCTTGAGGAAGGCGGTGAGGGCGGCAACCTGGGCCGCGTTCATCGCGGTTTCAAAACCAGACGGCATCGCAGAAATCTGGAGCGAACTGCGGTCGTCAATCCTGGCCACTTCGAGCGTCTTTTCAACACCATCCGTCATGGCCAGCCGAATCTGGCGGGCAGATTCCGCCAGCACGATGCCAGACACCGCCGTGCCGTCGTCCATCGTGAACACCTGCCCGGCGAAGCCTTCGGTGATCACCTTGCTCGGCTCGAGGATCGACTCAATGATCGCCGCAGCACTTCCTCGCGAGCCGATGTCGGAGAGGTTGGGGGCAAACACGTTGCCGCGACCCTCCAGCCGATGGCAGAGCGAACAGCCGGCCCCGCGGGCATGGAAAAACAGGTCGCGGCCTTCGAGTGGATCCGCATCCGGCAGGGCCGCGAGCACTGCATCGAGGGTGACGGGGTTTTCGGCCGGCTGCATCAGAGGCTCACCCGCCGCGATTGCCTCGTGGAATCGCTGTGGCACGTATGTCCCGTGGGGATTGCGGGGCCAGCGACCCTCCAGCGGACGGCCAACCACGAGCCGCTTTCGCAGCACCACCGCCCGCAGTGTCTGGCCGTCGCGGACATCCACGGGCCCTTTGGAGACGGGAGATGTCTCAACCGGAGGGGTGCCGTCGAGGGTGTAGTGGATGGTGCCGCCATCGACTGAGGTGGCGAGCGTGACGGCAAGGCTGTCGCCATCGAACGGCGTTCCGGGTGGCGGGCTCATCGCCAGCAGCGGCGTGGTGTGTGAGCCTGAGGTCTCCAGCCAGCGGGCCGCGATCGCGGCAACCTGCGGGGCTGCGTCGGCGGCAAGTGGCCGCACGTCCGTTTCACTGAGGGCGTTGTCTTCCAGGAGGCCCAGCAGGGCTGCGAGGCGAACGGGCCCGCGGGTATCGGCCAAGAGCGCCCGCCGCTGTGTTCCGGTGGCCACCGCACGGACCGCCTGCCACTGGGCATAGAAGGCCAGCCGGTCGGTCTCGTTGTCGATCGCCGCCAGCAGCTCTGCCACCGTGTGGTCGTCGCGTGTGCCGTCATTGCGGCCCTGAGCGGCTGCCGACTCAGCGATCTCACGGGCGGCGACGGCAGCCTCGAAGCGGAGCCTCGGCAGGGGATCCATGAAGAGGTGGGCGAGCCGCTCTGCTGCGACCTGACGAAAGGCGAGGATCCGCACCGCCTCAAGCCGTGTTTCCAACAGATGGTCATCGCCGAGGCGGGCGAGGAAGAACGCCGTCACGGGGTCCTCCTCACCGGCGGCTTTCGTCGAACAGCGGGCGGCGGCCCAGGCGAGCCAGGTCTGCTGCCGAGTGGTGAGGCCATCGCTTGTGAGACGGGCGAGCAGGGAGGCCGCATCACCCCGTCTCACGAGCTCGTTTTGGGCCACCACTCGGCGGGCTTCCAGTGGACTGTTGAGGTCGCTCAGCAGCGAATCAATGGAGCGAGCGGAGAGTGCTGTGTCGGATGGTGGCAGCTGCTGCAGAGGGAGCGACGAGACGTCGGCACCGCTGAGGCGAAAGATCCGCCCGGCGTTGGTCTGCTCGCCCTGGGCGTTTTCGGCAAGGGCATACTCGCGGCCCCAGCTGGCAACATAGACGCAGCCATCGGGCCCGACTTCCAGATCGGTGGGGTCGAAGAGCACGCCGCTGCTCATCGACATTGCTCGGCCGCCGCCGGCATCGGCGAGCAGCTCAAAGTCGTCGAGTGATTCCACGCCGGCGGGCATTCGCTGCGTCCCTCGCCATTCGGGCCGATAGACGGAGAGCACCCGCCGCATCCAGTCGGCCACGAGAAAACAGCCCCGGAATCGCTCCGGCAGGCCAGGCTCGTCAAACCAGACGATGCCGGCGCCCGAGCCCTCAAAGAGCGGCCCGTTGGCAGGCACCGTGGGAAGATGGTCGCGGCCCTCCCAGTCAAAGCTCCAGGCATGGCCCCAGCCGTAGTGGCTTCCGTAGAACAACGCGATGAACTTATCGCCCTGGGTCTGATCGTTGTCGGTGCCGAGCCAGGTGAAGCGGTCGTCGTAGGCGATGTCCCATGGGTTCCGCATGCCGCGGGCAACGATCTCGAGCTGGGTGCCATCGGGCTGGCAGCGGAGAACTCCGCCCTGCTGGCCCCAGTCGTCGTGCGGCTCTTTGTAGTTCTTCTGATAGGTCTCCGCGGTGAAGACGACGGGCTCGGGAAAATCAGCCGCAGCCTCGGGCGAGGGCAGTCCCCAGAGGTCTCGGAACGCCTTGGGGGCGAGCTGGTCGAGCGTGTTGCGTCCCTTCGTGTTGCCCTTCGACATGGAGAGCCGGCCGTCGGGGGCGAAGTGCAGGCCGTGGAGGCCATGCTCGAGACTGCCGAGGCCTGTGAAGAGCCGGACGTATTCATCCGCCACATCGTCGCCGTCGAGATCGCGGACGATGGTTAGGTCGGGGGCGTTGGCGATGTAGAGATCGCCGCCTCGCCAGGCGAGGCCTTGGATGCTGTTGAAGCCGCGGGCAAAGGTGTGGGCCCGGTCGGCCACGCCGTCGTCATCGTCGTCAAAAAGGAAGTCGACGCGGTCGCCCTCAGTGTCTGGCGTGGGGCCGCGGTATTGCGGGCCGTGGCCCACCGTCAGGCGGCCACGCGGATCAAAGGCCAACGCAGAGGGATTGCGAACGAGGGGATCCGCAGCCACGAGCTGGATGCGAACATCCGGTGGGACCTTCGGCAGGTCTTCTCCTGCAACAACGGTTGCCGCGTGGCACAACGCCATAGTGCCGATAAGGCAGAACGGAACCCAGGCCACACGCCGTCTCCGGCCGCGATGTGATGTCTGCTGCATGACTGTCCCCACATGTGTTGCGTGGGAAGCAGTTTACTCGCTCGCAGCGTCAGCGACCGGCAGGCACCGCTGAAGGGTCATCAGCGCGAAGGCGGTGCCGTAGGGCTGGTGGTAGTCGTAGAGCGGATAGTCCCACCACGAGCCATCCTTTTCCTGCCGGTCGAGCATCAACGTGGCCAGCAGCGGCTGGTAGGGGGCCCGCTCGTCCGCCGGGAGCTGCTCGAGGCAGAGCCCAGCGTAGTAGTGGCCGAAGAAGTAAAAGTAGCCGGCCACCTGCATCCACGACTCGTGCGGAATCGGCCGCTTGCGGCCGATATCGAGCCAGCCATTGCGAACGTAGAGCCGGTAGAGCCAGTTTTTCACCACGTTGTCGGTGATCGTGTCGCTGCCCCAGAGCCGCAGGGCGGCGTTGCAACACTGCGTGCGGCCGAGGCTCCCACCGGGGCGGTTGATGCCCCGCATTGGCTGATACTGGAGATACTCACCGTAGAGGTAGCTAAAGTCTGGCTTCTGCTGACGGGTGGTGGCATCGACTGCTCGGCGGACCATCCGCTCTGGTGGCTCGATACCGATGTCGCGAGCCTCCGCAAGGGCGACAAGGATCGCTCCGTTGACGAAGCTGATGGAACTGCTTGTCGGCTGGTTGGCCTGGTAGCGGAAGTCGTAGTAGCCCCATCCGCCATCGACCGACTCGTACCGCTGGAGCATCTCAAACTGCAGCCGGATGAGCTCTTCGATCTCGGTCTGCATCGCGGCGTCGTCAGCATGCCTGGCATGCATTCGCACGAGGGCCTGGATCGAGTAGCCATGTCCCCAGACGTTGTAGATCGCATCGCCCGTAGCCCGGCGAAGATCTTGCAGGTGTTCAAGCAGCCAGGCTTCTGCCTTCTCGATGGCAGTGTCTACCGCGGGATCGCTGCTGTCGATTTCGAGCAGGGCTGAAAGACAGAGTGACGTGGTGGCTGCCTCGAAGGCGTGATGCGCGCCTGGCACCGGCGCGTAGATGTTGAGGCCTTTTGTACGCGTCGGTGAGCCCCAGGAGCCGCCCGGCCTCTGGTCTTCCAGGAGAAACTGCACGCCGCGGGCTATCGACGCCTCGATATCGGCACTGGTGGGAGCCTCGATCTCGGGCAACACCGGCTCACTGCTGAAGTCGAGGGGATCGTCAAGAATGCTCGAGCGATCGGGAGACTCAGCAAAGCCCATGCTGGCGATGCCTACAGCGAGCATGGAAAAGGCCAGCACAGGGCGGAGCATTGAGCGCATAGTCACATTCCTCAGCGAGCGGGTGAAGAGCTGCGAGACTGCGGAATCTTAGTCCGCAGCCTCCTCCTTGGCTTCGGTGTCCTCGTGCTCGATCTCAAAGGTCAGCTTGCACGTCATCAGGGGCTTCAGGCCTGCATTCTTGGGCATGCCGGGCAGCTTGACGACACAGTCGTACTTGGTGCTCGCGTAAGGAACGAGGCTGACACTGCTGACTTCGCCCTTCAGCTCAAGATCAGGCTTGCTGGCGAAAGTCACCGTGCAGGTGTCGCCTTCATGGACGGTCGCCAGTTGTGCCTCGCTGAGGTCGACGCGAACCTGCAGCCGGCGGGGGTCGACAACCGTCATCACCACCTGGTTGCCAGCCACGGTGGTCCCCTTTGCCAGCTGGCTCGGCTTGTCGCCCAGGCGACCACGGTTCAGGCTGCCGTGCAGGGCGATGCCATCGATCGGGGAAGAGAGCATGACGCGTGCACGCTCCTGGTGGAGTTCGTCGAGCTTCTTCTCTTCTTCCTCAAAGGCCTCTCGGGTTTTGTTGATCTCGATCTCGCGTCGCTCGCCAGCGGCCGCGAAGTCACGCATCGCTTTCTCGTGGGCCATCTCGGCAACCGCGAGGGCATCTTCCTGATTGGCCACTGTGTTCGGGAGCGATTGGGTGATCGAACGCTCGGTAGAGATTTCGACGCCTTCGAGGCGGAACTGCGCGTTCTCCACAGCCTGTCGAGCACGCTTCAGGACGATCTCTTCGGACGCCTCTGTCAGGTCGTCTTCCTTATACATCTGCTCAAGCTGTTCAAGTTCTTCGCTGGCGTTTTCCAGCGACGCGCGGGCGTTCTTCACGTCAAACTCCGCGGAGGCGACCTGACGCTCCCGGTCGACCGACATGAAGTTCTCGTGGTCCTGTCGGGCCTTGGCGATGGCTCGTTCTGCCTTGCCTCGCTCAATCTCCTCGTTCGCGATGGCCTGCTCGTGCGCGAACTCGGCCGCCTCCAAGGACATCCGGGATAGCCGCAGGGCGATTTCGGCATCCTTGATCTTCTTGTCGACCGGCTCGGTCTCAAACCAGACGAGAGCCTGGCCCTGCGACACGACGCTGCCGTGGTCGAGGAGACGCTTGATCTTCAGCGAGCTGAGCTGCTCGGTATCGGCCGTAATCTCTTTGACGCGGACTGCCTCGAGCACACCGCCGACTTCTACCTTCTTGGTCGCGGCGGGCTTTGCTGCGTCATCCTCGGCCATCAGGCGAGAGACGGGAGCGACGGGAAGAGCAGTGAAAACACCGAGCAGGGCAACTGCCGCGCGAGACACGAAAGGACGCATGGAGAGAATCCTATTGCGAGGAGAAGTTGTGGCCTAATGACTCCATGGAAAAGCATAGTTCGCAGAAAATGCCTTGCACGGAAGAAAAAATCGCAACCAAACTGGCCGTTTTTTACGTGATTGGCGATGTCATGCGATTCTTCATGCCTCACGGGCGGAGCTGGCACGCCTGAGCGTCGTCGCAGACATCGCAGGCGGAGACGGCACCACCTGTGGCCGCAGCAAGGCAGCTGCTGATGCGGTCAGCAATGATCTGCTGCATCTGCGGATGGAGCCCAATCGGGGCGGTGACGAGCCATTGCACGCCCGGATGCTTGCCGGCGGCCTCTGCTACCAAGGCTGGAATATCGTGCTTCCAGTGCTTGCCTGGAGAGAGGAAGTAGGGGAAGACCACCACCCGTGTTGCCCCCTGGGCCACACATCGCTCAAAGGCGTCGAAAATCGTTGGCTCGGCAATCTCCATGTGGGCCGGCTCCACGATGGTGTAGCCCGATGTGGCTTTGAAGGCGGCGGCGGCCTTGAGCAGCATCTCGTTGCTCTCCTGCCGACGAGACCCATGGTCGACAATCATCACCCCAGTTCCGGTTTCAGGCAGAACATCAGTTTGCTCAATCTCGGTCATCGATGTCTCTTTCGTTGGAATCCGCAGGCAGCCCAATGCCTTCCACTGAGTGGCGAAGAGGACAACCTGCGATCTCTACTCCGTCGTGCTGGTAGCGAATGGTGGTCCAGATTCCCTTAATCGGTAAACGAATCTCCATCCACGCCCATTCATCTGGCAGTGCCGGACGGACCTTCAGTTCGTCGTCCGGCAACGAATATGACAATCCTCCAAAACCCTCAAGATAGAGCAGGATTTTGCCAGCATTAAAGTTCGAAAACTGATCGCCAAAAAGGCTCAGGTCGCGCCGGTATGCCTCAGGGGCAACGGGGATGTTCCACGCATCATGCCAGTTGTAGTTGCCAATGTGGTTGATGGCGAGCGGCGCCGCTTCATCCAGCTGTTGCTTGAACATCCCGTCAAGAGTGAAGTAGGCGGTGTCGGGCGTATAGCCGAAGGAGCGATCGGCATCGCTCGCAAAGGATTCCATCGATTGCTTTGCCATTGCGAGTGGAAAAAACTCCCCAAAGAATCCCTTTTCACGGTTGGTTGCCCAACTTCGCACCATTGTCTCTGCATACTCGCGGGGAAAAAAAGGAGAACGCATGCACCAGAAAGCATTCGTCGTCAACAGGCCGTTGTCGGGCGCTGCGAAGAAGTGCGGGACGTTGTTCATTTCCCATCGCTGTCGGAACGCCCGGCGGATCTCTTCTGGATCGCGATGAGCCATGCTTTTCCAGTGTTGCTCATCGGCAGGTTCTTCAAGGATGTGGGCAATCTTTCGAAGCGTATCAAGCACTTCAAACTCATTCATTGCAAAGCTGGTCACCTTGTGTTGAAAGAGCTTTTCGAAGTGATCCTCGTAGGCTTTACGAAGAAAACCCTTGTCTGATGTGTGCTGATAGATCTGCCACGCTCCGAGAACATGCTCTGACGTCTCGCCGCCATAGGCACCGCTGTGCCATGTCGACCCTTTATTGTCCGATATCAGTCGGATACCGTTGTCGAGGTCGCGGAAACGGTCTGCCTTGGTGAGATGCTTCCAAGTCAGCACATTGCCATACGCAAAGCGGGCTTTGTTATGCGTCCAGGCTCCAACCTTGATCTGGAAAGTAGCATCGTAGCGGTGCATGCCGAGGAAGTTGTTGACTGCGGTTTGCGTGTGTGGCTCTTGTTCCCAGCCTTCCCCAACCTCAATCGAGTACATCAGGTAGATTGCCCACAAGAAGTAGTAGATGTCGACAAACTTCTCGTCTGGGCAACGAAACCAAGGAACCTCATCGTTGAGAAGTCGATTCATCTCAGCGGTTTTTTCGGCAGCGAGAGATTGGTGGTTGTTCACAATGTCTTGAGCCGCAGCTGTCGCGGTCTCAGCGTCATCATGCATGGCCCATGAAACGACCACGCCTTCGGGGCCGCAGGGGATCGAGTAACAATATTTTTGAACACCCCGGTCATCGCGGTGGAGCGTCAGGGTCTTTGAAATGTCGACTGACGCACTAAGGGCAGTCGTCATGCCTGTGTAGACAGACGGCCCAATCTTTTCCGGGCCTTTGGGGTCGGGACGAGACTTGATCCTGCCTCCCTCGCTTATCAGCAGAGTTTTTCCGTCGTCGCCAAGGCGAGCCGTCGCGGAAGAACTCACGGTGTGACGCGTGTCGAGACTCTGACCGTTGAACTGGAGGATGACTGGTTGTGATGCGGTAATGAATGAAGCAGCAGCGTCGTTTGCACCAATAAACTTCTCTTCTCGAATGGAAACACCACAAACCTCGTACAAGCAGATCATCTTGTCGGGACGCCAGAGCATGCTCTTGGGAGCGGGCGTTTCATACGTCACTCCATCGATGATGACGCTGCCGTAGAGGACGCGTGTGTCCTTGTAAAACTCCCAGCTCAGATAATCGTTGCCGCGGCCGGTGTTTTCTGGCCCGACAAGCTCGCTGTCGACGAGGGCGGCGCCGCGGGCTCGAAGGTCGTGATGAAACGGGTGCGTGAGACCAATGGTTTCATCTTCCATGGGATGCCAGCTGGCGTGAAATCCTCCCACGTAATAGCAGACATTGCCGGCAAGGAAGCCATGTTTTCGCCCCTGAATCTCCTGCTCAAGTTGTTGGCAGTAGTCCGTGAAGGGTGGCTTTTGATTTGCCTCGGATAGGCCAGCGGCCAGAAACGAGAGGCACCAGATGACTGCAAGTCCTTTCAAAACACGCTCGGAGGCGGATGTGATAGAAGCGAGACTCAAGTGCATGATATGAGCAGCTCTGAAGAACCGTTTTAAGGGAACACGCTAGTCAGTGGTCTGAAGGGGATGCTGGAGCACATTGTTGCGGAGCGTGAGGCCGTCGCCGCCTGTCTGACGCAGAGACACGCTTGTGCCTCCTGGCCTGTCGTCGCGGATGAAGAGATCGTGGACGTAACTCTGCGAGACGTTCTTGAGCCACACCCCACAGGTGTCGCAGTCGAGCACCGTGCTGTCAGAAAGATGGATGCGGCGACAGTCTTCAACAAGCAGGCCGGCAGGACTTCGCCACACATTCGAGATGTGCAGGCCGGAGATTGTGCAGTCTTCGCAGCCTCGGATCACGACGCTGTTGTTGGCTTCGGCCGTGTTGCCGTAGTCGTAGCGAGGGTTGCGGTCGAGGTTGTTGCCGGCCATCACCACACTCGAGCAGTCTTCCAGCAGCAGGTTGTGCCGGTAACCCTGCCAGAGCGTGTTGCCGGTGACGGTGACGCCGCGGCAGTCACGGAGGTGAAGGTTGACCTGCACATCGCTGAGCACGTTGCCGGTGATCGTGATGTTGCCTTCGCGGACGAGCTCTTGCCTGGGGCTTGGGTCGCTGCGTCCGAGGATGCGGATGTTGGCCGAGTCAGGGGATGGGTTGTTGTGCTGGATGGTGCAGCCTGTGATGGCGACTTCGCCTGTGCCATGGGTGCTGCCCGTGCAGTCGATCAGCACATTGGCCGTGGCGGGCGTATCGGGTGACATGTTGCTCTCGATGTCACAGCCATCGATATGGATGTTGCGAATATTGCCCTGACGGCAGACGATGCCGCCGCCGGCGTTGTAGCTGATGTGGCAGCCATTGATGTTGGACTGATGCAGGTTGACGTTGTCGTAGAACACGCCGCAGCCGGTGTTCTCGTAGAAGTGGCAGTCAGAGATCGTGACGTTGCGGTTGTTCTCCACCAGGTGCACCGCATGCCGGCAGCTGCGGATGTGGGTGCGGGTGATCGTCAGCTGCATCGTGCCGATCGCCTCGATGCCATCGGCATCGGGATGCTCGGCGGTGATGGCCAGCCCGTCGACCAGCGGCATCCGTTCCTTCGTCCAGATCTGAGGCTGAAAGGTTTTTGGATCGGCAGACTGAAAGTGCGTGCCTCGAAAACGCACCGCAGGACCGGGGGCGGTCATCACCAGCGTTGCCCCTTCCCCGGAGAGGGCGAACGGACCGCTTTGATCGAGCGACACCTCGAGTGGCGCGGTGAGCCGGTAGCGACCGGGCGGAACCGCGAGGTGCCCGCTGCCCGTGTCGATCCGCATCTGCAGGGCAGCCGTGTCGTCGGCGACGCCATCGCCCACGAGCTGCGGGAGGTCTGCTGTGATGCCGAGGCGTGATGACATGCAGACCGCAGCCGTGAGGAGAAGCAGGTGAGTCCAGTGGATGCGTGGGTGTGGGTGGGCGGCAGTGAACTGCGGCGTGGGGCGCATGGTGAGTGGTCCCGGGGAGGCGAAGCTGGCGGGGCAGGAGCGATCCTGGCGTCCTCGCCGCTTCGTTGTAAAACACAACTGTATGACAAATCGCTGCAGGTCGTGGCGGTGTCGCTTTTGGGGGAGAGAACGTGCTGAAACAAACGGTGCTGGCAGCGGCAGTCTGCCTGGCGATGGTGTCGGTTGGGCTGGGAGCTGAGCCGACGCGGCCCAACGTGCTCTTTATCGCGGTCGATGACCTGCGGCCACAGCTGGCCTGCTATGGGCAGAGCCAGATGCAGACGCCGAACTTTGATGCGCTGGCTGCTCGGTCGGTGCTGTTTGAGCGGGCGTATTGCATGGTGCCCACGTGTGGTGCCAGTCGAGCGTCGCTGCTCTCGGGCATCCGGCCGGCTCCCCGCCGCTTCGTGTCCTACACCGCGCGTGCTGATGAGGATGTGCCCCACGCCACCACGCTCAACACGCACTTCAAGAACAACGGCTACACGACGATCAGCCTCGGCAAGGTCTTCCACTTTCCAACCGACAATCTCGAGGGCTGGTCAGAGAAGCCGTGGCGGCCTTCGCGGTCTGGCTATCAAAACACCACGCTGCAAGAGGAGGCGATGGCTGAGCATCGGGCAAAGTATCCCGGCCGCACGAAGGTGAGGGGGATGGCCTATGAGGCGTTTGACGCGGCTGATGAGGCGTATCCCGACCACGAGACTGCGTCGAAGGCGATTGCGTATCTCGAGCAGTTCGCGGATCAAGACGAGCCCTTCTTTCTCGCCGTCGGTTTCCTGAAGCCGCACCTGCCGTTTTGTGCGCCGCAGGCGTACTGGGATCTCTACGATGCTGACGAGATCGAGTTGCCGGCAAACAGTGGGCCGCCGACAGACGCCCCCGAAAACGCGGTGCACACCTCAGGCGAGCTGCGTGCCTACTCCGGGATTCCGCCAGAGGGGCCGGTGTCTGATGAGACCGCCAGAAAACTGATTCATGGCTACTACGCCTGCGTGAGCTTTATCGATGCCCAGCTGGGCCGGCTGATGACGCAGCTTGAGGCTTCAGGCTTGGCTGAGAACACGATCGTGGTGATTTGGGGCGACCACGGCTGGCAGCTCGGCGAGCACGGCATGTGGAACAAGCACTCCTGCTTTGAAACCTCGATGCACGCCCCCCTGATGATTGCCGCGCCTGGCATCCAAGGGGGCACGCGGACCGCATCACTGACCGAGTTCATCGACATCTATCCGACCCTCTGCGACCTGAGTTCACTTGAGAAGCCGGCGCACCTCGAGGGTGTGAGCCTGATGCCGTGGCTCAACGATCCCGCCACGCCTGGCAAGCCGCTAGCCGTGGGCCGTTTTGTGGCGGGCGACACGATCCGCACCGACTCGCTTCGCTACACCGAGTATCGCAAGAACCGCGGTGCCGGAGACCTCACCGGTACGATGCTCTACGACCACACCAGCGATCCAGGTGAGAACGAGAACGTCGTCGCCAAGCCGCCGTATGCCGACGACGCGTCAGCACTGAGCCGCGATCTCAATCGGGTGAAGGGGCGGGACAGCGAGTGAGCAGAGAGCGGGCGACCTCCTCCCGGCTTCGGGAGAAGGTGCCGAGATGAGGAGCCGGACTGCTCAGCGGATTGATGCTTCCGGCAGTTCCGTGCCGATGCCTTCGTCGAGCGGCATCGCGTCGGCTTCCGGGGCGATGCCGACGGCGGTGAGGGCTCGGTCGAGACGGGCCTGCATGTCGCGGATCGTGTCGGCGTAGGCCGGATCGGCGATCAGGTTGCGGCTCTCGGCTGGGTCAGCCTGCACGTCGTAGAGCTCGGCCATGTGGCGGTCGTCGCTGCCATCGCCGTGGGGATAGCGGATGTACTTGAAACGGTCGCCGCGGACGGCCCGCACGTTGGGCGTGTAGGGGAACTGCTTCTCGTAGTTGTAGTGGTAGAGCCACTCGGTTCGCCATTTCGGCGGGGTCTTGGAGACCAGCGGCTGGATCGACTGGCCGTGGATGTTGTCCATCGGCTCGGCGGCCGCGGCGTCGAGGATCGTGGGGGCCACGTCGGTGGTGAGCACCTGCTGGGCGATGCGGATCGGCCCTGTGTCTTTCGTCCACTTGGGATAGCGGATCAGCATCGGCACGCGGATGCTCGCCTCATGGGCCGTCCGCTTGTCGACCATGCCGTGCTCGCCCTCGAGCAGGCCGTTGTCGCCGAGAAACACAAACATCGTGTTGTCGAGTTCGCCAGTCTCCGCCAGGAAATCGAGCAGACGGCCGACGCTGTCGTCGACGGAGAGGATCGTGCCCCAGTAGGCCCGCACCATGCG
>CALCGM010000024.1 GCA_937900985.1 uncultured Planctomycetaceae bacterium
AGACATTCGCAAGGCTTACCGGGAGTTGGCGCGGAAGTATCACCCGGATCTCCATCCCGACGACGAGTCGGCCAAAGACAAGTTTAAGAAGGTGCAGACCGCCTTCGACACGCTCAACGACGCCTCCAAGCGGGAGATGTATGACCGCTACGGCAGTTCGTTTGAAGGGTTTGCGCCTGGGGGCGGATCGGGCTGGGCAGGCGGGCCATTTCCTGGCGGTGGGCAGCCCCACGGAGGAGGGCAGGAGATCGACCTGGAGAGTCTGTTTGGTTCGGGTGGCTTCGCGGAAATCTTCGGTGGTGGCGGCGGCGGCCGCCGCGGCCGTGGTCGACGGCGTCCTGCCGCAGCGGCGGGAGAGGATATCGCAGCCTCCATTTCGGTGCCCTTTCGCTTGGCCATCGAGGGTGGCCCGACCGACGTGCGGGTGGACCGCGACGGACGCAGTGAAACAATCTCGGTGAAGATTCCCCAGGGCCTTCCCGATGGCTCCCGGATGCGTCTCCGCGGTCAGGGAACGCCAGGGCGGGGCGGTGGTCCGGCGGGAGACCTGCTGCTGCAGGTGCACGTGGAGCCGCATCCCCTGTTTCGTCGAGATCGCGACACGCTCGAGTGCAAACTGCCCGTGACCTTGGCGGAGGCGGTGCAGGGGGCGAAGGTGGATGTGCCCACACCGTGGGGCACGATCGCGCTGAAGATTCCGCCGATGACGTCGAGCGGCCGCAAGCTGCGGGCCCAGGGGATGGGGGTCAGGAATGCCAACGGCGTGTCTGGTGATCTGATTGCCGAGGTGTTGATCATGCTGCCATCTGACATCGATGCGTCGCTGGCCTCGGCAATCGCCGCCTCCACGCAGCCGGATCCACGCGCGGGCCTGCGGTGGTAGGCCTGCAGCCGCACGGACACCGAGCGATGCCTCTTCTGTTGCGTTTTTCCGCTGCGATGCGGCTTTCCGGGCAGCGAGCATTCTCGCGGGTCTTCGCCGCGAGAACCACCGCCGGCAACGGCAGCATCGTGGTGCATGCGGCGGCGCGGCCGGTGGAAGAGCCAGCCCGGGCTGGTGTGCCGGCGGTGCGGCTGGGGCTCTCGGTGTCGCGTCGGGTTGGTTCGGCGGTTGAGCGGCATCGCTGGAAGCGTCGGCTCCGTGAGGCCTTCAGGCTCAGCCAGCACGACCTGCCTGTGGGCTACGACTTTGTCGTCGTCGTCCGCGGCCGAGTGCCGCCGGAGGTGGCCCAGCTGCAGGGCATGCTCCGCGGGCTGGCCGAGCAGGCGGCTTTCCGATCGCGGCGGCCACGCTCGTCGCACGGTCGACGGCGGGGGGAATCGAAGTGAACACCTGGCCGAAGGCGGTGGGGAGACGGCTGAACCAGGCGACAGCGGCGGTCCTGATCGCTGTGGTGCGGGGGTATCAGCTGGGGATCAGCCCGCTGCTCGGTCAGCGGTGTCGCTTTCACCCGACCTGCAGCCAGTACGCCATCGAGGCGATCCGTCGCTCTGGCGCAGTCCGCGGCAGCTGGAAAGCCATCCGGCGGATCGCACGCTGCCATCCCTGGCATCCTGGCGGCTACGATCCCCCGTGATCCTCACGCAGTTTCGCGAGCACGGCACGGTTGGTGTCGGGGAAGCTGAGGCCAGCCAGTTTGTCGACGGTCAGCCAGGCAAAGGGCGGGGCGGGGCTCTGGTCTTCCGTGGGCGACGCGGCGAGGAACCAGACCTCGATCGGCCCAGCCTTGCATGTGCCCTCGGCACGGTCGAGCACCTCCCCGACGCGCACGCGGAGGCCGGCCTCTTCAAGACACTCCCGCGCGGCAGCCTCAGCGGGGGTTTCGCCAGGCTCGATCTTGCCCCCCGGAAACTCGTCTAAGCCGGGCCCATCAACGGCATCCGCCGCCCGTCGCCCCACGAGAAACTCCCGCTGCCCGGTGGGGCTGCAGCGGCTGACCACCGCCACAGCCACACCGATCGTGCGGTCGGCGGTCACGGGGAGACCGCGTCACGGATGGAGTCGAGCAGCCGGCCGGGCGAGCCCATGATGTTGTAGCCGGCATCGACATGCAGGATTTCGCCGGTGATGCCCGTCGATTCCTTTGAGAGCAGCCAGGCGCCGCTCTTGCCAACTTCCTCGTGGGTCACATTGCGGCCCAGCGGGGCCACCCGCTCGTAGAAGGTGAGCATTTCCTCTACGCCGGCGCCGCGGCCTGCGAGCGTTCGCAGAGGGCCCGCACTGACAGCGTTGACACGCACGCCCTTCGGCCCGAGTTCGTAGGCCATATACCGCACGCTGGCATCGAGGGCCGCTTTGCACACGCCCATGATGTTGTAGCCCGGCACCGCTTTCTCGCCGCCAAAGTAGGTCAGCGTGAGCACGGAGGCGTTGTCGGCAAGGATGCCGCGGGCGTGTCGGGTGACCGCCAGAAGGCTGTAGACGCTCGTCTCCATGGCGATGCGGAAGCCCTCGCGGCTGGTTTCGACGGTTTCACCCTTGAGGTCGTCCATCGGGCAGAACGCGATCGAATGCACGAGGAAGTCGATCGTGCCAAACTCTTCGCCCGCTTTTTGCATCACCGCAGCGATCTGCTCATCGTTGCCGGCATCCATCGGCATCAGGAAGCGGGCGTTGGGCTGCTCGTCGGTCAGCATGGCGACGCGACGGCGATTCCGCTGCCGCGCGTCGTCGGGACGGTCGGGCAGGTGGCTGAAGCCGATCTGGCCCCCTTCGTCGAGCACCTCCTTAGCGATCGACCAGGCAATCGAGTGATCGTTCGCGACGCCCAGCACGACGCCCCGCATGCCGTCAAATCTTCCCATGAGGTTCTGCTCCTCCCTGAAACGTGTGGCACCATCAAGAGCGGAAATGTAGCCGTTGGCGGCGAATGCCTCAACGCAGACCCGTGAGATGGGGTGCGGGCATGGCCTTGCAGGCATGCGGCAGCACGCCCTTGCCGCGGCGACGCTTGGGCGTTAGAGTCTTGGCATCGCCCCGTTAGCTCAATTGGTTAGAGCATCTGACTCTTAATCAGAGGGTTCTAGGTTCGATTCCTAGACGGGGCATTTTTTTCTTTCCTGCGGTGGCTCTCTGCTGCCGAAACCCTCTTTCTCATTGCTGCTGGCTGCCAGTGCCTGCTGGGCATGGTGCCTGCTGGGCATGGTGCCTGCTGGGCGGTGACCGTTTTTGATTCGGCAGCGGGCGAGCTGGTGGGCGGCTCTGCCGTGCGGCCGGTCTGCCTGCGATGTGTCGGGACGCACGCTGCAAGGTGCCTCGGTGTGTGTGTTGTCGCTGCCGGCGCCAACGGGTCGTTGCAACGTCGTGCGTGCTGTTTGTCAAATACGATGACCCGCAGGTGCGGCGCTATAAAGGGTGCAAGTCCCCTCGCTGGAGCGGTGCGGCTTGGTTGTGTTTTTGTCATTTGTGGTTTACACGCAGAAATGATGCTATCGTATCTTCGTAGGTAACCTTGTTGATACAACTGCTACAGTTTCCCGCCCCCGTTTACGGAGTTGAATAACAACTATGGCTGAAGCCAAGAAAGCCGGAGTGAATAAGTCTGAAGAGATCCGCACCATTGCGAGCGAGATGAAGCTGAAGGGCGAGAAGCCCCGGCCTGTTGCCATCATCGCAGCGCTCCGGAAGCGTGGTATCATTGTCTCCTCGCCACAGGTGAGCATCGTCCTCAAGAACATGGGCTTTCGGCCGACGCGGCGGCGGAAATCGGCAGACGGCAGTCGCAAGCCGGCTGTGGCCAAGAAGGCGTCGGTCGTCGCTGCACGCAACGGCAACGTGACCATTGAGGATATCCTCGCAGCGAAGAAGGTGGCTCAGCAGCTTGGCGGCACCGACCGTGCGCTCGCCGCGCTCGCCGCGCTGAGGCGAATCGAGTCGTAAGCTGTGCTTGCGGCTGGAGAATTGCATCGCGAAATGGCCCGCAGCAGTGTTGCTGCGGGCCATTTTGTATGGTGAGGTGAGCGTGTCAGAACAACCTCTTTCGTCGCTGGATCCTGGCGTGCTCGTGCTACACGAAGCGTGTGGTGTTGTTGCCGTGCACAAGCCTGCTGGCCTCGCCACTCAGGCTGTGGCCGGTGTTGATTCGATGGAGCTGCGGGTGCGGGCGATGCTCAGCGCCCGTGGCGAGGGAGCGTATCTGGGCGTTCCTCATCGGCTCGATCGCTGCGTGTCGGGCGTGATGCTGTTTGCCACGACCCGCCGGGCCGCGCGAAAGCTGTCGCGGCAGTTTGAGCGACGGCAGATTCGCAAACGGTATCTGGCGTTCGTTGAGCCGCCTGGATCGGGCCTCCTGCCCAAGCCGGGCGAGGAGTGGGTCGACCTTGTCGCCAAGCTGGCCGATGAGCCGCGAGGCTGCATCGCCTCAGCCGGGGATCCTCATGCGAAAGAGGCCCGCACGCGGGTGGCGGCGGTGGGGCGACACCAGGCTGCGGTGACCCTGGAGCTTGAGCCGCTCACCGGCCGCATGCATCAGCTGCGGATTCAGGCGGCCTGCCGAGGGATGCCGATCGTGGGGGATCGGCTCTATGGGAGCAGGCAGCCGCTGACGGGGAGCGTTTTCGCTGCGGATCCGCGACAGGAGGAAATCGCGTTGGCAGCGATCTCGATCGAGTTTGTGGATCCCGGAGAGCCCCACACGCCAGGCTCCCAGGTCTGCCGGCGGGTGGAAGCATGGCCATGGTGGGCCACGGCTCAGAGCGAAACCCAGCCGGCGTAGCTCATCCACTCGAAGATCCAGGGATGAATCCACGGGTTCCACGTGGGGTAGGCGACCGAAAGGGCAGAGAATCCCAGCAGCGTTGCGGCCAGGGCCCGCCCGCTGCGGCTGCGGCTGACGGCGTCGGCTGCGGGCACGACGGCCGCCACCCACAGTGGCGCGAGCCAAAACACCCAGCGAAAGCCGCTGCAGACGCCCCCGTAGTTGCGATCGCCGGGAGACCGCGTGAGGTAAAAAGCGATCACGGTCAGCGAGATCGCGGCCACTGCGACGGCGGCAAGCCGCTGGCCCCGCCGCTGACGGAAAGCGACAACGGCCAGGCCGCATGGCACGAGCAGCCAGGCTGGCGTCAGCGAGAAGATGCCGTGGTGGCCCAGGAGCGAGTGCCACGCGTAGCGAGGCAGCGAGGGCTCTCCCTTGTCGACCCCTGCCGGCGACCGCCAGTAGCTCTCGATCACCCGGCCGTTGGGAAGCTCAAAGCGATAGTCATACCAGCTCTCTTCTCCACGCCGATGCGCATAGGCCGGCTCAATCGTGCCGTGCGCTGCGTAGTTGGCTCCCAACGACGCCGCGGCCACCAGGAGCATCGCTGGCGCTCCAGCCAGCAGGCTGCACCGCGGAGCACACCGGACCAGCGATCCAGCCACAAACACGGTCCAGGCGAGCGCTGGGAGGTCGAAGGTGGCGGCCAGGGCCGCGGCCAGGGCGGTGCCAGCGATCAGCCAGCGGCCTCGTTCGCCATCGATGCAGATTCGCCAGCAGCCCCAGGCGCTCGCCGCCACGCAGGCAGCGGCTGGCAGGTGGTTGGTGAGCACGACCGAGAAGGTTGTGAGAAAGGTGCCAAAGCAGATCAGGATCATCCCGTAGAAGCGTCCCCAGTCGGTGCGACCGACCCGCTCCACGAGGCCGTGGGTGAAGAGGATCGTCACCGCCAGCGGAAGGATGCCGTAGAGCAGCATCAGGCCGCGGCCGAGTTCAAAGGGATGGTCGGCCAGAGTCCAGCCGGTGAGTTTGGTGGCCGCCCAGTAGGGCCCAGCCAGCAGCACCGGCAGCAGCGGCGGCTTGCTGGAATAGAGGTGCGGCACTCCATCGCTCCCCTCGTGCACCACCGCATCGATCGTGTCCCAGCCAGGCTCAGCCACGAGGTCTTCAATCGTGAAGCTTCCCCGTTCCACGAGGCTGCGGACGGTCAGCCAGCGGCTGCGGTCGTTGGCCGAGAGAAACGGCCGCATCAGACCCTTGTCGCGACGAATCTCCTGGCGGACGGCCTGCTCGTCGACCTCCTTCCCCTCCGCTTGGCGGCGTTTGATGGTGTCGGAGACAATCCGCTTCTCAAGCGCCACCCGGTCGATGCTGGCCACGGAGCCGATGCGGCCTGCGGCCATCCCGCACACGACGACCGTCAGCAGCAGGCCCACCCGCCGTCTGAGCACGGTGGCAGGATCCTCAGCCTCTTTGGCGGCGGCGGTGATCGAGCGGATGCGGCCGGCAACCTGCACAAGATCGATCAGGCCCGTGACAAACCGCGACGCCCCATACTTCGTTCGCCCGTGGCCCCGCGGGCGATGGTGGACGGTTTTCTCGGTGACGCGATAGCCACGCGAGGCCGCGAGCACCGTGATGAAGCGGTGCATGTCACCGGCCAGCGGCAGCGCATCGAGCACGCTGCGGCGGAAGGCCTTCAGCCCACAGTTGTGGTCATGAAGCCAGAGGCCCGTCATCAAGCCCACGAGCGTGTTAAACACACGCGACGGGAGCGTTTTGTGGATTGGGTCGCGGCGGGGCGACTTCCAGCCGTTGACGAGGTCGGTGCCGGCATCGAGCATCGCCAGCATCTCGGGAATCTCGGCCGGGTCGTCTTGGCCGTCGCCATCGAGCATCACGATCCGCGGCGCGGTGCTTGCGGCGAAGCCCGCGGCGAGCGCGGCCGATTTCCCCTGGCCGACGTCGAGCCGGATGCCGCGGACACGAGGATCGGCCTCGGAAGCCGCGGTGATCTCATTCCAGGAACTGTCCGTCGAGCCATCGTCGACCACCGTCACTTCCCACGTCTCGCCGGCGGCGTCGAGTGAGGTGCGGATTTCATCGATCAGCGGGGCGATGTTGCCGGCCTCGTTGCGGGCCGGGATGACGAGCGAAACCGTGGGGGAAGAAGGCATGAGGCAGGCAGCATGGGGCCGGCGAGCGGGCCAAACGGGGCGACCGGTCGGAGGGGATTTGTTGGCCGAGAGGATACTCTTTCCGGCCCGGTGGCGGCCATGGCGATCTGCCGACGGTCGCTGCGGCTCCAGCGACAGCCCGTACACTCGAGGGAGCCCTGCTCGGCTGTCGGGTGTTCGCCATCATGCAGCCGGCAGGGCGACGGTTCGCGAAACAGGACGGTGGACGAGGAAGAAGAAATCGGAGAGATGATGGCTCGCTTCATGTCACTGGGCGTGATCATCGGTCTAGTGGTGGTCTTTGGGCTGCTGTCGATACGGGTGATGGCGAGTTTCTTTTTGCCGCTGCTCCTGGCGGCGATGCTCGTGGTGATTTTCGGCCCGTTGCACCGCTGGCTGCGGGAGCGGCTCTCCGGCCCAGACTGGTTGGCGGCGGGGCTGACGACACTCTTTGTGTTGTTGCTGGTGTTTGCGCCTGTGGGCCTGATTGCAGCACGGGCCATCGGGGATGCGGTGGAGATGTTTCAAGGGCCGACCGATCCCCGGCTCGATCCGATGGTGCTGGAGCGGCTCGTTGGCTCGGTCAACGAAGCCACCGGCCTCTCCCTCACGGCCGACGCGGTGAATGGCGAGCTGCGGCAGGTGGCGGAGGAGGTGATGGCCCCGATCGCCACCGGCACGCCCGTGGTGATCGTCAAGGCGGTGATCGGCCTGGTGGTGATGGCCGTCAGTTTCTTCTACTTTCTGCTCGATGGGCCGCACATGACCGCTGCCGTCACCCGGCTGATCCCGCTGGACCGTCGGTATCAGTGGCAGCTGCTGGCGGAGTTTGAGGAGATCAGTCGGGCGGTGGTCAGCTCGACGCTGCTGGCCGCCGTGGTGCAGGCGGCCCTGGCCGGCATCGGCTATGCGGTGGCCGGCCTCGATGGCGTGTTTCTGCTCACGATGCTCACGTTTTTTGGGGCGATGGTGCCGTTTGTGGGGGCGGCGATGATCTGGGGAGCCGCCTCGCTCTACCTGCTCTTCTTTGCCCAACAGGCCTGGGCCGCCGTGGGCCTGGCCCTGTGGGGCGGGCTGGTGGTTTCCACGATCGACAATGTGATCAAGCCGCTGGTGCTCCAGGGGCAGTCGAAGCTGCACCCGCTGCTGGCGCTGCTGAGCGTGCTCGGCGGCGTGGGGACACTGGGGCCGATCGGGGTCTTCGTGGGGCCGATCGTGGTGGCCTTTTTGCAGGCAGCGTTGACGATGCTGCAGACCGAACTCGACAGTATGTCAGGACAGCCAGCGGCAGACTCCGGGCCGGCGATGGCCGGAGATGGGCCGCTGCCCGGCGGGAAAACCTCTGACGGCGAGGTTGCATCCCACCGCGACTCGACGTGAAATCGTGGGAGCCGCCGCGGTGATGGTGGCGGGTTATCAGAAAGAGAGTGTCGATCCATGCTGCTGGAAACGCTGATGATCATGGCCACGGTGCTGGCGACCGGCATCGAGGCGGCCTGCGTGCCCGCTGAGGAGGGCGGCTACGACTACCTGCTGCGGGTTGAGCCGGATCTCGCGCTGGCCGGATCCCAGCACGCCCTCACCAGCGACGTGCCGGCCGATGCTCGGGATGTCCGGCGGGTGCGGATCTATCTGGCGGATCGCTGGCCGAGTGCGGTCGAGCGGACGGTGGCAGAAGCGGCCAGCCGGCCTCGGCCTCCGGCAGTCATCCAGGCCGTGGCCACGGAGGCGACGTCGCTTGAGAATCCGCAGCAGACAACTGCCCGGCCCTGGGGCCTGTTTATCGGCTCGCTCGTGGCCCTCTTTCTGTCGCTCGGGGCCAACGCCTACCTCGGCATGCTGTTGACGCAGCTGCGGGCCCGGTATCTGCAGGACGTCCAGCAGTCGGCTGTCGGCGTGGGCTAAAGCGTTTCACGACGCACGGCGACACGGTCGTCGAGTTCGCCGTCAAACTCCTCTGCCGACCAGCTGTGGCGGGCAACGAAGACTGGCGTGACCTGCCGGCGGACGACAGGCTGCTGCGGGGGAAGGGTTGGCTGGAGCTTGACGGGTGCGGCCTGCCTGCGACGAACGAGCTCATCGGGCAGCTCTGGAATGCCGTCGCCGGGGCCTGCGGCTTCGGTGCTGTCGGCAAAGACTGGAGCAGACCAGCTGGGCTGTGCCGGCGGGGCTGGGGGCGGAGCCGGCACCGCCGCCTCAACAACCGGCTCTTCAACAAGCTCTTCAGCCAGATGATCTTCGACGGCCTGTTCGTCGGCGATCGGCTCGTCGGCTTCGTCTTCGCCCGGCTCCGGCTCCACAGGCTCAGGGGCGGCCGGCGTCTCGTCGACAACCGCAGCCACCGCTGGACGACCGGCGGCAAGCCAGCGGCCGTCGAGGCCGCGGATGTGCGCCCCGGCGTCGGTGAAGAGCTGCACCACGTGGGCGTGGCAGGAGAGCACAAGCATCTGGCGGCCGCGCTCATTGGCAAACCCCACGAGCGTTTCGGCGGCGAAGCGGGCCCGTTCATCGTCGAAGTTGACGAGGGCGTCGTCCATGATCAGCGGCAGCCGGATGCCGGCCCGCTCGAGGTCGGCAACCAGCGCCAGCCGCAGGGCGAGGAAGACCTGCTCGCGGGTGCCTCGGCTGAGCCGCTCTGGCAGCCACTCGACGCCCTCAGCATCTTCGATCATGAGCACGGCGTCGTCGGCGATCGCCGTAATCTGGCGGTAGCGACCGCCGGTGAGCCGTTCCAGCCACGTCGATGCCTCCAGGAGCACGGGCGGCTGGTGCTCGGCGAGAAACCGCCGGCGGGTTTCGGTGAGCAGTTCGAGGGCGGTCTGCAGAGCCACCCGTCGGCGTCGGTGGAAGGCCAGCTCCTCCTCGATTTCGGCGGCCTCGGTCTGCAGGGGTTCAAGGCTGCGGTCGTTGCGAGACGCCTCGGCCACGGCGGCAACGCCGGCGAGCCGTTCGCGGAGGTCGCGGAGGCTGCCTGCCAGCCGGTCGCGGTGCTGCGAGGCGGCCTGCGCCCGCTGCTCCAGCGAGTGGTCGGCAGCCTCGGCGATCCAGGCATCGATCGAGGCGAGGCTCTCCTGCGGGAGCAGGCGACGGGCCTCCTCCACCGCGGTGCCGCTGGCGTCGACACGTTCCACAGCAGCCTCGTAGGCCTGGCGGCGATCGACCCGCTCAAGGAAGGCCTCCTCGCTTTCCACATCCCAGCGGCGAAGCAGTTCGGCGATCCTCGCATCGATCGCCTTCACGCGGCGGACCGCCAGACGGTGGCCATGCCGAGCCCGCACAAACGCTCGTCGCACCCGCTTGCGGCGTCGCACGATGGACTGATCCGCCGAAAGCCGCTCGCGAAGCATGCCCAAGAGTTCGACGGGCGCGAGCCCGTCGCTCGCGAGATCGAGCGTCGTGACGGCCTGCTCGATGGGCAGGGAAACGGTCGTCAGGTCTTCTCGCGTGCCGCGGGCGTCTTCAACGGCATGCCGCCGTTCGTCGTCGAGCATCTCCAGATGCCGCCGGTGTCTGGCCAGATCGCGAAAGGTTCGTGGCGTGAGCTGCCCTGGAAAGCCACGGGCTTCAAGGGCCTGCCGCCAGCGATCGCGGCTGCGATGGCTGGCGTGCTGAGCCTGCGAGAGCCTTGCCTGGGCGGCGGCCAGCCGCTCGCGAGGATCGCTCTGGCTTGCCAGCCGGGCGGCCTCGCCTTCGAGCTGAGCCACCTCACTGCGGGCCGCAACCAGCCGCGCCTCCAGCGGCTGGCTGGTGTCGGTTTCAAGTCGGGAATCGAGGTCGGTGACCGCCTCAAGAATCGACTGCCGCTGGCGGTGGGCAGTGGCCAGCTGGCTGCGGGCTGCGGCCACGCGGCCGGCCGCGGAACGGTCGAGCGACCAGGTGGTTGCGCCGGCAACGCCCGCTCCGGCAAGGCCCACCGCCGCCAACGCATAGGCCATCGAGCCGGTCACTTCTGCGGGCAGCAGGAGCCCCGAAAACAGCAGGCCGATCCCCACGCTAAAGGCCGTGCCGAGGGTTGCGAGGATGCCCGAGGGAAGCACCTGGTCCTCCAGGCGGTGGCGAACGTCGTCTTCGAGGCGTGTGATCGATCGCTGCACATCGTCAAGCTGCGTGCCGGTGTTGAGTCGTTTGCGGATCAGCGATTCGACCGCGGCAGCCTGCTCGAGCCGCTCGGCGAGCTGGTGGCTTGCCGCCGCCCGATCGACGGAACCGCCGGCATCCAGCGTGGCAATCTCCTGCTCGATCGCCTCCACCTCAGCCGCGGCCTCGCGAACCTCCCGCGAGGCTGCGGAGCAGACAGCCGCTTTCTTCCGCATCGCCCGAAAGGCCGTGCTGAAGCCCGGAGGCAGCAGCGAGCCGCGGTGTGAGGCTGCCGTGTCGTCGTCGACGAGCCGCGAGAGGCCAAGGCTGCCGAGCTCTTCACCAAAGCGGCGTGCTGCCAGCAGGGCTGCGGTTTCTGCGCGAGCGGCTTCGGTGGTCAGTCGCTCAAGCCGAGGCTCGTCATCGAGCAGGGGCCGAATCAGCCGCCGCTTCTGCCAGACCGACGATGCCTTGGGCAGCTGACGGCCCTCGACGGCCAGTCGCCGCCGGGTGTCGTGACGGGCTTCGAGCACCCGCTGCACCCGCCGCCGCCGTTTGTCGAGGCGTCGCCAGCGACGGAAGTCGGGATGCACGAGATCGTCAGGGTCGAATCGCCGCAGGGCCTCGCCAGCCGCCTCGCGCTCGCGGACCAGGGGCTCAAGATCCATCGCGGCAAGCAGCCGCTCTTCCTGCAGGGCCGCTGCCGCCAGCTGTGGCTCCACCGCCGCAATCTCGCCACGCAGGCGACGTGCGTCGGCCACCTGCCGGCCTCGAGTGACCGCGGGCCTGCCGGCAGCCTCAAAGCGGTCACGGATTCCCTCCATGCGTCGTTCGAGCGCGGCAATCGGCGAGGTGGTTGGGTCGCTGCTGTCGGCCCGTGCGATGGCCGCACGCAGGTTTTCCATCACGCGAAAGACATGGCCACGATCGAGGCCTCCGGCGAGTTCGTAGAGACGGCCTCCGCAGCCAGCTGCCTGCAGCGAGGAGAGCTCGTGAAGCTCGTCGAGGCCAAAGGCCATCACAGCCACATACGACGCCTCGTCGAGTCCGCCGGTCCATTCCTCCAGCGACGACCGGACATGCTGACGGCCGGCGTCGTCTTCGACCACAAGGTCGTCGTGGGCGTTCTTGCCCGTCAGCGGAACGCCTGCCCCACGTCGGCGGACCACGGTCCACAGTCGCCCATCCGTGACAGGCCGCACCACAAGCCGGCCGATGCTCTCGACGTTGGCATCGATCACGCCTCGGCGGGCCAGCGAGCCGAAGCCGAAGAGCATGCCCCGCACAAACTCCAGCAGGGTGGTCTTGCCGGTTTCGTTCGTGCCGTGAAACACATGCAC
>CALCGM010000025.1 GCA_937900985.1 uncultured Planctomycetaceae bacterium
CTGCCGCGTCGGCTGTGGTCCAGCTTTTGACATCGAGATCGACGGCCATGCAGCAGCTCCAGGGGCCGGGCAGCCGGCACAGCCGCCCGAGTCTTTCAGTGTAGCCGCGACCGGTGGAGGAACCATACGACGCATCAGCAGGCGGAAAGCCGCCGCACCCCCCAGCTCCGATTCGTGGCCGCGCACGCCTGGCCGCCCGCAACGCTACACCCGGCTGCGGCTCCAGCCGGGCGAGAGGAACAGCAGCGTGAGCACGATGCCGCGAAGCAGCAGGTCGATCGCCATGGCGTACCAGGCGCCGGTCACGCCCAGCCCCAGGCCCTGCAGGCTGCCAGCCCCACCGGGGAGCGGAATCGAGTCCCAGGCGAGAAACAGGGCCAACGGCAGCCGCACGAAGATCATCACCGACAGATTGACGATCATCGGGGCTCGGGTCTGGCCAGCGCCGCGGAGGCCACCGGAAAACACCATGAAGACCGCCAGTGGGGGCTGGGCGAAGGCCACGATCCTGACCAGGCCCGCCGTGATGGCGGCGACCTCCTCTTGCCCGTCGGCCAGGAAGAACCGAGCCAGCCGATCCGCCTCAAGGCCGAGCACCACCGCCACCGAGCTCATCAGCAGCGTGCAGATGATCGCCGCCAGCCGCACACTGCCCCGGGCCCGTCGCTCATCCCCTGCCCCGAGAAACTGTCCGGCGAGCGTGGCGGCCGACACCTGAAACGCGCTGCCCGGCAGGAAGGCGAGCGACTCGATCGTGATCGCCAGTGAGTGGGCCGCCGCATCGACATCCCCGAGCCGGTTGACGATTGAGAGAAAACTCAGCTGACAGACCGCATGGGCAATCCCATCCCAGCCGGCAGGCAGGCCGATGCGGGTGAGCCGTTTGGCAAGCGTCAGATCCGGCACCCAGTCGCTGGCGGTCAGCCGCAGGTGGCCACGGCCGCGGAAGAGCACCATGCCGATCATCACCGCGCCACAGCCCGACCCGAGCACCGTCCCCCAGGCAAGCCCCTCCCAGCCGAGTCGAGGCAGCCCACCCCAGCCAGTCGCCAGCGCCGCACTCGCCACCGCATTAACGAGATTGACGACCGTCATCACCACCATCCCGGTGGTCATCTCGCCCGCCCCTCTCAGGGCCGCCAAGCCAACCTGCGTCAACATCAGCGCCGGCAGCGCTGGCAGCACGATGGCGAGATAATCACCAGCCAGCTGCGACGAGGCTTCCGGCAGGCCAAGCAGAGCCACAAACCAGCGGCCAGCCACCGCGGCCGCGAGGAGCATGACCGCGACCGCACTGCCGCCGATCAGCAGCGACTGGGCCGTTGCCCGGGCGGCCAGTTTCAGGTCGCCTGCTCCCACCGCCCGAGCCACGATCGCCGTGACCGAGACTGCAGCCACGGCAAAAACCGCCGGCAGAAACGCCAGGCAGTAGGCCGCGAGCCCCACAGCGGCGAGATACTCGGGGCCCGGCAAGAGGTTGCCCGAGAGCCATTTGTCAGTCAGGCCCACCCCCAGCGCCAGGGTCTGCTCCACGAGCACCGGCACCGCAAGCACGAGCAACGGCCGCACCGTGCCCGGCAGGCGGTTCACGCCGCCGTGCCCCTGCGGTTCGCCCTGCGGTTCGGCAGACAGGTTCCCTAAACTCACCTCGGTCGACGACGACACGGCTGAGACAGGCGGGATGGTGGTGGATGACATGCTGCCTGTCAAAGCGGGCTCCGCCGCAAGGCCGGGGTCAGGCGAAGAGTTCCTGAATGACCCTACCGGAGTTGGCAATCTTCATCGGCCGACCGTTGGCGGCGGTGAAGGTTGTCTCCAGGGAGATCCCCAGCGACTTCAGCACGCTCGCCATCATGTCTTGTGAGGAATAGGGCTCCGTCACAATCTCCTTGCCATCCGAACTTGTCTCACCAACGACCACACCCCTGCGGAATCCGGCTCCGCCCACCACAACACTCCAGCTTCGCGCCCAGTGGTCACGGCCGCCATCCCCATTGATGTTGGGCGTGCGGCCAAACTCACCCATCCAGATCACGGCGGTGTCGTCGTAGAGCCCTCGCTGCACGAGGTCTTCCACCAGCCCGCTCATCGCCTGATCGAGTTCCGGCAGTTTGTTGTCGGCAAGCGTTGTGAAGATGCCCTGGTGATTGTCCCAGCCGCCGAGGTCCACCTCGACAAACGGAACCCCCTGCTCCACCAGCCGGCGAGCCATCAGGCAGCCTCGCCCAAAGCCCGTGGTGCCATACCGCTCCCGCACGGCCTCGGGCTCTTCATCGACCTTAAAGGCCTTCATCTGCTCGCTGGTCATCAGCTTCACCGTGCGGTCGAGCACCTTCGCATGATCTTGGGCGGAGCCACCACGATCCTCACCGATAAACCGCTTCTCAATCGTGGCCAGCATTTCCAGCCGCTGCTGGACGCGGGCCTGGTCGATTCCCATATCGAGGTTTCGCACCCGTCCACTGGAATCGACGACGAAAGGTGCCCAGGTCATGCCGAGGAAGCCTGGGCCCACGCTGCCGCCTCCCACCGAGACGAAAGGGGGGATCTCAAGCTCAGGAACCTGCGAGGCGAGTTCGTGGGCAATCACAGCGCCGTAGCTGGGATGCTCCACGTTGGGGTTGGGCACGTATCCGGTGTGCATGTAGTACCGGCCCCGCATGTGGTCGGCCTCGCGGGTGCTCATTGACCGGACAATCGCCATCTGGTGCATCTGCTGCGCCATCAGCGGCATGTGCTCGCTGATCGCCACGCCGTCGGCAGAGGTCGAGATCTGCCGAAACGGGCCACCCGTCGCCGTGCCCGGCTTGAGGTCCCAGATATCCATGGTGCTCGGGCCGCCACCCATCCAGAGCAGGATGGCCGCCTTGTGCCGCTTCTTCATGTCCGCCGCGTTGGCCAGCAGGGTGTTGGTGAAGGCGGTCGCGGGAGCCGCCAAGGCAGCCGCTCCGGCAAGATGGCTCATGAAGTGCCGACGATTCATGCCTGGCGGGATGGACTGCAGCGGTGTGATGGGCATTCGTGTGCCTCCCTGGAGTGCCGGTCAGCCTTGCCCGAAGCGTCTTCTTTCGAAGATGCCCCTGCCTTCCGGCGAGTGTGCGTCGGTGGCCTCGGTGTGCCGAAGCCGTGGCTTAGTGGTTGATAATGAACTCGTTGGAGTTGAGAACGGCCCACCAGACATCCTGGAGGGCAGCCGTAACATCGCCTTCGCGGGCGGCAATCAGGGCGTTGGCGACGGCGACTTCTCGCCGCGTCGGCTGACGGGCCAACGCCGCCTGATAGAGCCTGTCGATCTTCTGGGGATTTGACATCCCACTGGCCGCGACCGTGTCGAGAAAGCCGCCGTTGCCGGTCTCGGTGGCAGCCTTGATCAACGGCCCGTTGAACATCATCAGAACCTGCGGAATCGAGCCGTTGAAGGTGGTCGCGTCTGCCCCATCGTCGGTGCCGAAGGCGATCACAAACTGGCCGAGCCACTCATCTTTCATCCGAGCCCGCTCTTCCGCGTCGCCTGTCAGGTCGGCCCGGGTGGCCGTCAGCAGCGACTCATACAGCTGCTCGGCTGTCATCTGCCGGAGATAGAAATGGCTAAACATCGGCCGCTCTCCCATCGACGGGTCGTCGGCACTGTTGCCACGCGTGGTGCGGCTCGAGAGCCCGTAGGCTTCAGAGAGCACAATCCACCGCATCAACTCCTTCGTGTCGAAACTGGCTTCCTCCAGCGACGACGACAGGGAGTCGAGCAGCTCCGGATGCGTTGGGGCGTTGTGATCGCCGAGATCGTCGACCGGCTTGGTGAAGCCATAGCCGAAGAAGTGCCCCCAGAGCCGATTGACCACCGCCCGCGTCAGCAGTGGGCTGGACACCATCATGTCGGCGAGTTCCTGCCGACGATTGACGCCATAGGCCGTTCCATCGCTCATCGTGCCGGGCAGATATCCGCTCTTGGAAATCTCCGCTCCATCGATGAAGACCGGGTAGGCCACCTTGGTAAGGCCGTTGCGGAGTTCGTAGTAGATCTCGGCTTCCTCCGGGTCGCCTCCCTCGCCGGCGAAGTCTTGATCGACCAGTTCCACGGAAACCACGTCGTTGCCACCATCAAAGCGGCGGAGGGCAGCCGCCTGCCGGAAGAACGCGTTGAACTCCCAAAACTGGTTCTGCTTGCCCTTGTTGAAGGGATGGTTGTGGCACTGGGTGCACTGCACCTGCATCGCCAGAAACACCTGGGCTGTCCGGGCCGCCGCCTGGATGCCGTTGTCAGCCATCTTGCCGGAGAGAAAGTTGGTGGCGCCGTTAAAGTTCGGGCTTCCAGGCGAGTTGGAGCCGCTCGCGGTGACAAGTTCTCTGACGAACTGGTCGTAGGGCAGGTTCTTCGAAAGCGACCGGCGGAGATACTGACGCATGCCGGGACGGCTGACGAGATCGTTGTCGGTATCGCGGCCGATCAGAATCGTGGTCCACACGTCGGTCCAGGAGCGGGCGTATTCATCGACGTAGGCATCACCGAGCAGCCGATCCACGAGCCGCAGCTTTTTGTCGTCGGTTGAATCCTTGGTGAAGGCTTCAAGTTCTTGGATCGTCGGAATACGGCCGACGAGATCGAGATACACGCGACGGCACCACTCGCCATCGGTGGCCTGCGGTGACGGCACCAGCCTGGCGTCTTCCCAGCCAGCACGCATCGCCTGATTGATCAGCCGAACTTCGGGAATCCCGTAGTCGGCCGCCGCGGTCCGTGGTCCTGCAGCTGCGGCCGGCTCCATGCTGGCCAACGCACATGCCACGACCAGCACGACCGCCGCCAGCGGGCCGGCAGAGCGGGGAGAAATCCAACGCAGCGCAGCCATCTCCAGTCCCTCTCCTGGTCGCTCGGCCAACGCCAACCACGCTGACCGACGCCCTTCTGCGAACAATGCCCTTGTCTCTACTATACCGTTGGGCCGAGGGCAAAGCGACGCAGACCGCCTCCGCACGGCCACGAAAACAGAGCAATCGGAGCGGAACGCCCCACAAAAGCATGCGGCGTTGCAGGACACAAGCCCTGCAACGCCGCAGCGTGAGCATGGTCTGAGCGGGAGTGCCGCAGCTACGAAGCCGTTGCTGCCGGCTCGACCGTCGGAGCGGGGGCCGATTCCACAGCAGGCCCGACAAACTCGAGGATCGCCCGCGGGCCGGCATCGCCCAAGCGAGGCGTGGCCAGCTTGAGGATCCGGGTGTAGCCGCCTGGGCGGTCGACGAATCGCGGAGCGACCTTCTCAAACAGGATTCGAGCGGCCTTCTTGTCGCCCAAGAGCGTCGTCACCCGCCGCCTGGCCGTCACCACAGGCGCCCGCGCCTGCGACCACTTCCGCCAGGTCTCACTCTCCCGCCAGGCCTTCCAGGCGGGCGTGTCTCGCTCAGCGGGTGCCTCAAACTCTTCTGCCGCAGCAGAGGCCGAGATGCCCTTCTTGGCGATCGTGATGCACTTCTCAACCAGCGGGCGAACTTCCTTCGCCTTCGCCAGGGTGGTCACGATCCGGCCCGGCACCTTGGGGGCGCCGGGCTCGTCAACCTCAAACGTTCCTTCGGTGAGAAACAAGGCTGAAGCGAGATTTCGCAGCAACGCTCGCTGATGCGAAGGACTTCTTCCTAGAACCCTACCTTTGCGACGATGCCGCATGTCACTGCTCCTCGCGATTCACCGGCTCTCTGGGAGGCCCCGCTCGGAGCCTCAAACCAAGATTTCGCCTCGCCTACTCTTCGATATTCATCCCCAGGCTGAGCCCGTGCTCAGCGAGTTTGTCTTCAATTTCCTGAACGGTGTTCTCCCCGGCGTTCCGCAGCTCGTGGAGATGCTCCTGCGTCCGAGAAACCAGTTCACGCAGCGTGCTGATGCCTTCAGCTGCCAGGGCATTGGCCGCACGCGTGCTGAGCCCAATCTCGCTCACCAGCTGGCCGAGCCGGCTGGCCACGGGCGCCTCAATCGCCAAGACGTTCACGCCACCGCCCGCCGGCAGATGCACACCAGGTCCAGGCTCGCCGTAACCGACGAACGGGTTGAGGTGCTTGCGAAGAATCTTGGCCGCTTCCACCAGGGCCATCTCGGGCGTGATGGTGCCGTCGGTCCAGATCTCCAGCGTGAGCCTGTCGTAGTTGGTCTTCTGACCAACGCGGGTTTCCTCAACCTCGTACCGCACCCGGGTCACGGGGCTAAACACCGCGTCGACGGGGATGATGCCGATTTCCTGAGTATCCGGGCTGTGCTCGGTGGCCGGCACATACCCGCGGCCATTCTCGACGACCATCTCGACCTCAAACGGCACATCGTCGGTCAGCGTTGCCAGCACGAGGTCCTTGTTGATCACTTCGACGGCTTCATCCGTCTGGATGTCCGCGGCGGTGACGGGCCCCTTCGTGCTCTTCTCGACACGGATCACCCGCGTGGAGTCGCTGTGGTTCTTCACGACGAGACTCTTGATCGCCAGAACGATATCCGTCACGTCTTCGAGCACACCAGGAATCGTGGTGAACTCGTGCAACGCACCGCCCACCTTGATCTGCGTGATCGCGCTGCCCTCGAGGCTCGAGAGCAGCACGCGGCGGAGGCTGTTGCCCACAGTCGTACCGAAGCCTCGCTCAAAAGGCTCAGCGGTGAAGCGACCGTAGGTGTCGGTGAGGGTCGCCTGATCAGCGGCGACAACGCCGGGCAGCTCCAGACCTCTCCAACGAATGTGCATGGAAGAACCTCCTGTGAACGATCGGCCAGACAGGGGCCGAGGCGGGATGAATGTGATGCGGGATGGCGTGTGTGGCGGGCTACGCGAACAAGACAGGTGGGTACAGGTGAGTCAGAAACGGCGGACGTGCGGAACTCAAAGCGACGCCGAACAGCCCCACGCCCTCGCACGAGGAACGGCAGGCTGCGGGGCGGTCACTTCGAGCAAAGCTCGATGATCAGATTGGCCTGCACCGGAATCGACACGTCATCGGCGCCGGGAAGCCGGTCAACTCGCCCCTCAGGCACACCGCCGTCGACGCGAGTCAGGAAGTCAGGCACTTCTCGACGACCTTCCGCCAGCACGGCATGCACCAGCTGCAGGCTCTTCTTGCGATTCTTGACACGGACAACATCACCGGCACGCACGAGATAACTCGGAATGTCAACGCGACTGCCGTTGATCGTAATGTGGCCATGCTGAACCATCTGGCGGGCAGCAGCGCGAGACGCGGCAAACCCCATCCGATGCACGACGTTGTCCAGCCGCCGCTCAAGCAGCGACATCAGCGCTTCACCGGTGTTGGTCTTGCCCTGCTCTGCCTTCGCGAAGTAGTTGCGAAACTGCCGCTCCAGCACGCCGTAGTAGTGCTT
>CALCGM010000026.1 GCA_937900985.1 uncultured Planctomycetaceae bacterium
CCACCCTTGTCTTTGGTGATCAAAACCACAAACGAGGGCAGGTCGTCGGCGAGCGAGCCGAGGCCGTAGTCGAGCCAGGCTCCGATGCTCGGCCGTCCTGGGATCTGCGAGCCGCTCTGCATGAAGGTCACGCCGGGGCCGTGATTGATGCTCTCGGTGTGCATCGAGCGGATAAAGCAGATCTTGTCGGCAACCCGCGCGGTGTGGGGGAGCTGATCGCAGAGCGTGGCGCCGCCTTCGCCATGCCGTGTGAAGGTGAAGGGGGAGCCCACCAGCGGGATCGAGCTCTGGTTGCCCGACATGCCGGTGAGACGCTGCCCGGCCCGCACGCTCTCCGGAAGCTGCTGGCCATCCATCTCGCGGAGCTTGGGCTTGTCATCGAAGAGGTCGAGCTGGGAGGGGCCGCCCGACTGAAACAGGTAGATCACCCGCTTGGCCTTCGGCGGCAGGTGTGGCTCAGCAAGCACTCCGCTGCTGGCAGACGCCTCGCGGCCCAGCAGTTCCGCCAGGGCCAGCCCGCCGAGGCCGAGGCCTCCGGACGAGAGCCCAAACTGGCCAAGCAGGCTCCGCCGCGACAGGGTGTGGGTGGTGGGGATCATGGTGGGCCTCACAGTTAGCGCTTCACGACACAGCCATCGTAGTTCATCAGGGCATTCACCACGCTCGCCGCCGCAGCCAGATCGACCGCTGCGAGCGATTCGTCGCGGGGCTTCCCACCAACGCCGAGCAGCGCCTCCGCTGCCTCGGGGTGGCCCGCATACCAGGCCAGCTGGGCCTCGTGCATGGAGGCCAGGATCGCCCGCTCCTCGTCGTCGGGCGGCCGGCTGGTCAGCAACCGAAAACTCTCCGCCAGGGCCGGCAGGGCCGCCCCATCGTGGGCCAGCAGCGTCTCCTGGGCCAACACCCGCGACGCCTCGACAAACTGCGTCGCATTGAGCAGCACAAACGCATGCAGCGGGGTGTTGGTGGTGTCACGCTTGGCAACGCAGACCACCCGGTTGGGCACATCGAAGGCCTCGAGCACTGGGGCAGGCCCGGTTCGCCGCCAGAAGGTGTAGAGGCTGCGGCGGTAGAGGTCGTCTCCACTGCCTGGGGCGGAGGGCTTGAACGAGTCGGGGAAATCGTAGGTTTTGACCGGTGGCCCACCGACGCGTTCCACCAGCAGACCCGAGGCGGCCAGGGCGTTGTCGCGAATCATTTCGGCCGGGAGTCGGTGCCGCGGCCCGCGGGCAAGCCACATGTTGTGCGGGTCGTCGACCATCGTGCGGGCATCGGCCAGGCTCTGCTGGCGATAGGTCTGTGAGAGCATGATCTGCTTGATGAGCTGCTTGAGATCCCAGGCAAGGCCGCCTTCGTCACTCGCGTGCGAGAACCGCCAGGCGAGCTCGTCAAGCAGCTGCGGATACTCCGCGGGCTTGGCCTGGCTGCCCAGGTCTTCCGGCGACGGCACGAGGCCGATGCCAAACAGGCTCTGCCAAATGCGGTTGACCGTGACGCGGGCGAGCAGCGGATGGTTGGGATCCGTCAGCCAGCGAGCCAGGCCGAGCCGATTGCGTGGCTCGGTTTCCGGGAATGGCGGCAGCACCGCGGGCGTGCCGGGCGAGACTGGCTCGCCCCGCTTGTCGTAGTCGCCCCGCTCGAGCACATAGGCCACCTTGGGGCGGTCCATCTCCCGCATCACCATCACCTCCGGCGGCTTTTCCGCCAGGTCGTCGCGGGCCCTCCGCGCTTCCTCAACCGCAGCTCGGGCTGCCGCCACGCCAGCATCGACGGCCATGGCGTGCAGCTTGGCGATCTCTTCGAGGGCCACGCTGCTGGCCGAGCCCTGGCTCACGGCCTCGAGCAGCTGCCTACAGGTGCCGGGGGCGAAGGCCTCCTGCACTTCCAGCGGGGCAAGCCTGCGATCGAAAACGCGAAAGTCATCAACATCGCCCCCCTTAAACCCATGGTCTCGCATCCGCTCGCCGATGCGGATCGTGTCGCCGCCGCCGCCGGTGATTTCACGGGTGAGATGGTCGCGGACGATCTCCGTCGCTGCGGGCCTGCCGTTGATGAAGATCTGCAGGCCTGCTGCGGTGCTCGAGCCGTCGCTGGTCACGCAGACATGGGTCCAGGCGTCGACGGGCAACGGCTCCGCTGCCCGGACGCTGACGGCGTCGCCAGGCCAGAAGTGGATCAGCGACCACTGCAGATGGCCGCGGTCGACAAGGAGCTCGTAGCCACGGCTGGCGGCGTCGGTCCAGGCCTGCGAGCGGTGAAACACGACGGCCCGCTCGTAGGCCTCGGCGGGCTTGATCCAGCAGGCAACGCTGAAGGGATGGCTGCGGCGAAAGTTGCCCACGGGGGTGGCCACGGCATGGTCGCCGGTGAGCCGCACCGCCTGGCCGTCGCGGCTGGCAACGAGGGTGTTCTCTGCAGGAGACGTGGCCGCCCGGTCTGGTGGTGGCTCCGCCTTCTCGCCATCTCCGTCGCCGCTGGCGGCGTTCTCGCCAGCGGCCGTGGGGGCAGGTACGGGATCCGTCAGCGAGGCAAACCCGCCATCGGCTCGCCGCTCATCAAAGGTGTAGTGCACGAGTTCGTCAGGCAGCACGGCCGACGCATGACGGCTCAGAGCCTCAGGCAGCTCCTGGCCCGCGACGACTGTCGCGAGAAACTGCTGCCGTGCCTGCTCCTCGGCGGCCGCCAGCTGGGCCTCGGCCTCACGAACGCGGGCCTCGGCAGTCGTGAAGGCCGTCCGCATGCCGTCGTCGAGCAGCGGCATCTTGGGCGTGGGTGTCGACTGCGTGAAATAGGAGTAGAGCCCGGCTTCGTCGACATCGTCGAAGAAGGCAAACAGCTGGTAATACTCTTGTTGGCTGACAGGATCGAACTTGTGGTCATGGCAGCGGCAGCACTCGAGCGTCAGGCCGAGAAAGGTGGTGCCGAAGGTCGTCACTCGGTCGTTGACGTAAGCGACGCGATACTCCTCCTCCACGGAGCCACCCTCCGCCTCCTGCTGGTGGAGCCGGTTGAAGGCGGTGGCCAACCGCTGCTCATCGGTGGCGTTTGGCAGCAGATCGCCGGCGAGCTGCCAGCGGGTGAAGTCATCCCAGGGGA